>CAZMLS010000130.1:0-5101 GCA_964567215.1 uncultured Atribacterota bacterium
GAAGAAATACCTCTGGCTCCTTCTTTTATTCGTGCAACAGCTATATATGATATTATTTCTATTGCAACAGGACGTTGGGATTGGAAGTTTGCCGAAGAAAAAGGAAAAAATACCCCTGAAACAAAATTTATTCCCTATATTGATCATATGGCAGCATCTATTTTAGATGGAGCAATTGATTGTGCTGAAGCGGCTGGTAGGGGTGATCAAGAAGGACTTAAGCAGTTATTTGATTGCATTATTTTGGAGACCCAAATGTTAAATCAAATAGGACATGCCCGACCTGAAGAAGGTAGTGAGCATTACTTTGCCTATTTGGCGGAAAACTTAGTTGGATCAGGAAAACCTCATGCAAATCTAGTTTGCCCTGGTATTTTAATCATGGCTACTATCCAGGGGCAGAATATTGTATCATTAAAACGTGCAATGAAGCATTGTAATATTCCATTAAATACCATTCCAAATGATGCTATTGAGAAAACTTTGAAACGATTACCCAATTATTCCGCTGAACATGGATTATTGTATGGTATTGCTCATGGGCTAAAGAAAGACGATTGGGAGAAGTTATCTTTTAATGGAATTCTGAAATGACAGAAATTAGCTTTGTTGCAAGGAGTAGAAATAAAAATGGTATAAAAATTATTTGTAGTGCAGGCTCTAACCGTAACGGATGATATGGATGGTGTTGCTTTTCTATACAAAACAATAATGGAAGATTTAAATATTAGCGTATGTCATATTTAGTTTAGTGGGAACTCCCTATCTGTAAAAGGTGAGGATGGGAGCCAATTCCCGGCGAGCCGAGACAGACGGTAGTCTGTTAAGGTGAGTACCACGCCCATAACGGCGTAGAAATCTATTAAAAGGAAGGTAGTATTATGAGTAAACTTGCTATTAATGGAGGAAAAAGTATAAGAAAAAAATCTTGGCCAAAGTGGCCTATAGTAGGAAAAGAAGAATTGGACCTTATAAGTGAAGTTACAAGTTCAGGTGTATGGTCTTATAATGGTCCAAAAGAGAAAGAGTTTAGAAGGAAATTTGCAGATTATATAGGAACTAAATATGCAGTATGTGCTGCCAATGGAACGGTTACTCTTCAAATGGCTCTTGAAGCTTTAGATATTGGTTATGGAGATGAAATTATTGTTCCCGGTCTTACCTGGCAAGCTACGGCATCTTGCTGTGTTGATGTAAATGCAATACCTGTTTTGGTTGATATTGAGGAGGATAGCTGGTGCATTGATCCTGTAAAAATAAAAGAGGCTATTACTTCAAAAACAAAAGCTATAATAATTGTTCATCTTTATGGTTCTAATCCAAAAATTAATGAAATAATCAAAATAGCTAAAGAAAACAACCTTTATCTTATTGAAGATGCCGCCCATCAGCATGGTACCATTATTAATGGTAAAAAACCGGGCTCCTTTGGAGATATAGGTTCTTTTTCATTTCAGCAGTCTAAAGGACTGACATCAGGTGAAGGAGGAGCTTTGACTACTAATAGAAAAGATTTTGCTGAAAAGCTTGATGCTCTCAGAAATTGTGGAAGAAAACCTGTTTCATTAAATATCAATATAAAAGAAGAAGAGAAGGGGAAGGGTTATTATAAAGAAGAAGGAAATTTTGTACATTCTGGTAATTATAGAATTACTGAATTTCAGGCAGCTATACTTTTGTGTCAGTTACAAAGATTAGATGAGCAATTAAAGAAGAAAGAGGAAAATGCTATTTATTTAAATAAAAAATTTAAGGAAATTGATGGCATTATTCCTATGCGGAGGGATAAAGAAACTCAGTTACAAGCATATTTTAATTTTGCATTTAGATATGGAAAAAAATATTTTAAGAATCTTCATGTAAGTAAATTTAGAGAAGCATTATCTGCAGAGCTTGGTCTAGATATCGAACCTTGTTACGAACCATTAAATAACTGTCAACTTTATAGACCGCTTACTAAAAAAAGATACAACATAAATCCAGAGTATTTTAAGAAAATCAATCCTTTAAAATTTTCACTGCCTGTATGCGAGAATGCTTATAGAAACGAAAGTATAACGTTCCATCATTCAGCTCTATTAGCAGAAAAGGAAGATATGAATGATATCCTGGATGCTATAGATAAAATAAAGGAAAATGTAGATGAACTGCTTTAAGTTATAGATATATTAATATTAATAAAAAAGGAAGATTTTAAATGAGAACTTTAGATGAAAAAATAAAAGTGGGAATTGTCGGTTCAGGTTATATATCAAATATACATGTTCGTAGTTTAAAATCGGTATATGATGCTGAAATAATTGCTTGTTCCTCCATAGATGAAGAGAGCCTTAAAAAATTAACAAAAAAATATAAAATACCTTATTCTTTTATGGATTATAGAAAAATGTTAGAAATAGATGAAATAGATGTAGTATGTTTAGGGGTTCCAAATGATTTACATCTTCAAATGACATTAGATTGTGCAGCTGCCGGTAAACATATTATATGTGAAAAGCCATTGTGTAATAATTTAAGAGATGCAGATTTAATGATCAACGCCTGTAAAGAAGCCGGGGTAAAATTAATGTATATTGAACAATATTGTTTTGCTCCTAAGTATATAAAATTAAAAGAGCTTTGCCAATCAGGATCACTGGGGAAGGTTTATTTTATAAAACACTCACAAAAACATGATGGCCCTCATTCTGCATGGTTTTGGGATGTTGAAAAAACAGGAGGGGGAGTGGTTATGGATATGGGTTGTCACACTTTTGGCTTTTTGAGGTGGTTAACAGATAATGCAGAAGTTGAGAGTATTTATTCCGAGATGGGAACTTATATGCATAAGGATAAGACAAAGGGCGAGGATAATGCAATAACTATAATAAAATTTAAAGGTGGTGTAACAGGGGTCTCAGAAGTTAGCTGGGCAAGGAAGGGTGGATATGATGATAGGGCGGAAGTCTACGGTTTAAAAGGTCTAAGCTTTGTAGATATGAGTTCTTCGCTTAAGACATATAGTGAAATTGGATTTAAATATGTTTCTGAAAAGGCTCCTATATCTCTTGGATGGTCTTATCCCATATTTGAGGAGGAATGGCAGAGTGGTTTCCCACAAATTTTTGCACATTTTGTTGGTTGTATTAAAAATAGCAAGAAGCCACTTTTTACTGGAGAAGATGGGAAAGCCGTATTAGAGATGGTATATGCAGCCTATGCATCTGCCGGAGAAGGTAAGAAAGTAAAATTACCATTTAGATCATATGCAGCTAAGCCAATTGATATTTGGATAAGTTAGTTTGTTAATTTTAAAGTGTACTAATTTTAATGCAATGAGAGGGCTGCACCATCGGGAGCCGGGTGTGGTAGGAGCGGCTTTGACTTCTCCGGAATTATTAGAACCGAACTAATTATAGTAGCCGGAAAGGTAATTTACAGGAGAAAAAAGATATGAATATTATAGTAGTGAAAGATTATAATGAGATGAGTTACCAAGCTGCCCAGCTAATTGCCGAACAAATTGTAAATAAAAAAAATTCGGTTTTAGGTTTAGCTACAGGAAGCACATCTGAGGGCATGTATAAAGAATTAATTCGTTTAAATCAAGAAGGAAAAGTGAATTTTTCAGAAGTAATTACCTTTAACCTAGATGAATACTATGGCCTATCTCCGGAACATCCGCAGAGTTATTGTTTTTTTATGTTGAATGGTTTTTTTAAATATGTTAACATTAAAAAAGAAAATATACATTTATTAAATGGAATTACGGAAAATATAGATAAGGAATGTAAACAATACGAAGCCTTAATTAAAAAAAGTGGTAGTATAGATTTACAAGTTTTAGGGATTGGCGATAATGGTCATATAGGTTTTAATGAACCGGATATCAGTTTAAATACCCAAACTCATTTAGTAAACCTAGCTACTAAGACGATTCGGGCGAATTCGCGTTTTTTTAACACCGCTCAGGAAGTACCCAAAAAAGCTATCACTATGGGGATAGGGACTATCATGCGGTCAAGAAAAATTATTTTGCTGGCTAACGGTAAAAGAAAAGCCTGGGTTATTGAAAGAACAATAAATGGTCCTATTACTACTAAGGTGCCGGCAACTATTCTTCAACTTCATAATGACGTAACTATAATTATCGACCAGGAAGCAGTTTCTTAATTTATAAGTTGACAATGATTAGGACAGGGAACTTAAGAAATTGTAACAACATATAGTGCTGTGTAAATAAAAAAGAATATTTTTTACCGAGATATCGGAGAAAATACTATCGCATATCCCAGAAATTTATACCGATATCGAGGTAGTAAAGTTTAATATACAAGAGGATCACATTCACATGGTAGTCGTGATACCTCTAAGAATTGCAGTTGCCGATGCAATTCGGTTTATCAAAACATAGTCGGCAAAAAAGCTGAAAGCGAAATTTCCTTTCATGCAAAAAACCTATGTAAAGAAAGGCGGCATCTGGTCTATAGGATACTGTGTATCGTGGATAGACTTGAATGAAAAGGGAATCCTCCCCTACGTAGAGCATCAAGAAAAAGAAGATGAAGGGCAACTGCAATTAACATTGTCATAGGTTTAAGATACCTCAAAATCCTGCGGGGGGAGTTTCGCTAACACTGAATGAGTTTGTAAGAAAGGAGGTCTTGCTTATACTATACTCTATGAAAAAGATATATTAGAAGATATATCTAATACTATTAAGGGAAAATTATTATACCTTTAAAGGAGGAATTTATTATGAGAAAAGTATTATTAGTGATAGCGGTGTTCTGTCTATTTATAACAGCAACACTGCTGGTAGCAGCAGAACAAAAATATGCAGGAGTTACTATACGGGTTATTGCTGAGCAACAGAATCCCACCTTGGCGATGCAAAAACAAATACCAAATTTTGAGGAAATAACGGGAATAAAAGTTGAACTTGAAATGGGACCTATGGACAATGTGGTTGGTAAGGAAATGCTGGCCTTAGAAAGCGGCACTGGTGCGTATGATATCATTTCAATACCTTATCAATTCCTAGGGCAGTTAATTGAGAATGAATATCTGCAGCCGTTGGATCCTTTTTTAAATCGGGAAGATCTTAAACTTGAAGATTTTG
>CAZMLS010000131.1:0-5084 GCA_964567215.1 uncultured Atribacterota bacterium
CAAAATTCTTTTCCCCTATTTCGGAAAGTGCCTTTTCAATTTCCTTCTTGTTTCCAACTAAAATCCCCTCCCCAATACCGTAATCATAACATTCCTTTAATGCCTTTAGAGTTTCGATGTCCTCACCACCGGCAACAACAATCTTCTCTCTTCCCCGGGATTTCAAATCAGCATACAATTCTTTAAAACTATTGATCATCATCTATCCTCCTATTTACATAAGCTCTATTTTTGTCCATATATTTTTATATCAAGAATAAACCTTTACTTTTTCTTCCTGGTTGATAACTCTAATCACTGCATATGCCAGGGCTATCATTTCTTTTTCACCTGGGTAATTTTTCACCGTCGCTATCCAGCTTATCCGTTTCGTTATTTGATTTACCAGGGTATTGCTGTGAGCAATTCCGCCGGTAAGAATAATTGCTTCAACTTTTCCCTTCAATACTGTAGCCATTGCACCAATCTCTTTGGCAATCTGATAAGACATTGCATCGAAGATGAGTTTTGCAAATTTGTTTTTCATTTCCATCATTTTTAAAACTTCACGCAAATCATTAGTTCCCAGATAGGAAGTAAGTCCACCCTGTTTAGTAATAAGAGAATATACTTCTTTTTCTGTATATTTCCCGGAAAAACAAAGTTGTATTAAAGCTTTATTGGGAAGAGAACCGGTTCTTTCGGGAGAGAAAGGACCTCCGTCATTAGCATTGTTTACATCAATAATTTTTCCCATTTGTATAGGTGCAATTGATATTCCGCCACCCAAATGAGCGACAATAAGATTGATTTTGGTAAAATCTTTTTTTTCTTCCCGGCAAAAACGAAAAGCACTGGCGCGGATATTAAGCGTATGAAGTAAAGACTTTCTTATTATGCCTTTTAGTCCGGAAATTCTAGCAACTTCTGAAAATTCGTCAACAGATACCGGATCAGCAATATAAGAAATTATCCCTAATTTATCAGCTATTTCCTTTGCAATCATCCCACCCAAATTTGAAGCATGTTTAATTACTGCATTTTGTAAGTCTTCAATCATTTTATCATTAATCTGGTAAGTCCCTGCGTTGAGTGGTTTTAAAATGCCCCCTCTACCTACAACCGCTTGTATAGTAGCAGTATTAATTTGATGTTTTTCAAGAGCATCTAAAACTAATTTTTTTCTAAAAGGAGCCTGTTCTATCAAGGATGTAAACTTGGAAAGTTCTTCCACGGAATGTGAAATTGATTCAATGAATATTTCATTGCCCATATGATCAAAAAGAGCTATTTTTGTAGAAGTTGAACCTGGATTAATTACCAGAATATTTTCTTTCATATTTCCCTCCATCTTTATTAGTATATAGTATATAGTGAAAACAAAAAACGCAAAACTGAATTCGTATCTCGTTAAGATGGTTAGCCTGTTTGCCGATTACCTGGTTTAAGAATTAAAATTATTTTGGTTAACTGTATCAATTAACTCTCATCATTAAACTGAGAACTTATATTTAAAATCAATGATTAGAATTAACTGGTTAACTGGCAAACGGGGTAACCGGGTAACTAAATATTAACGATTATTTATTTAATAGACAGGCGGGACGCCTATCCTACATTTTTTATTTTTTTATTTTTTCTATACCTTTCTTTATTTTCTTTATCCCTTCTTTAATTTCATCCAGAGAAGTTGCAAAAGATAAACGGATATAACCTTCTCCACATAGACCAAAAGCAGTACCTGGAACAGTGACCACTCCATAGTCTTCTAACAAGTACATAGAAAGTTCCTCGGCACTTTTCCCGGTTTTATTGATGTCAACAAACACATAGAAAGTCCCTTCAGGTGCATCACAACTCAATCCATCAATTTCATTTATACCTTTAACCAATAAATTTCTTCTCTCGTTATAAGCAGTAAACATTTTCAAAACACAATCCTGGGAACCCTGAATTGCTGCTAATCCAGCTCTCTGGGCAATTGAATTGGCGCATACGGATGTATTTTGTAATAATTTGGCAATTTCTTTTACCAGATAAACCGGAGCAGCAAGATAAGCCAGTCTCCAACCAGTCATGGCATAGCTTTTAGAAAAACCAAATATGGAAATTGTACGTTCTTTCATCCCAGGAAATGAAGCTATGCTAATATGTTCTCTTCCATCATAGATGATATCTTCGTAAAGTTCATCGCTTATCACAAAAATATCCTTTTCCTGAGCTATTTTAGCGATTGCCATCAACTCATCTTTATTAAAAGCTGCGCCCGTTGGATTACTGGGAGAATTTAATAGAATGGCTTTGGTTTTGGAAGTAATACAATCTCTCAGTTTATTTAAATCAGGATGAAAATGATTTTTTCCACTTAAGGGTAAATGAACCGGAATTGCCCCCATAAAATATACCTGAGATTCGTAGGTCACAAAACCGGGATCGGGAATAATGACTTCATCTTGAGGATTCAATAGACTAAAAAAACTAAAAAACAAAGCTTTTGTACCTCCGGATGCAACCACTACTTCATCTGATGATACTGGAATATTATTTTTACTTCTTAATTTGCTTGCCAATGCTTCTCTAAATTCCGGAAACCCCAGATTGGGAGTATAGCGGGTATACCCTTCATCTAATGCCTTTTTAGCTGCATCCCGAATATGAAGTGGAGTAATAAAATCCGGTTCCCCTATTCCAAAACTAATTAAACCCTTTTTACCTTGAGCTAAATCAAACAGTTTTCTTATTCCTGATGGCTTTATTTTCTGAAAATTTACGTTAAGCTTCAATGTATTTTCTCCTTTTTTATATTTTTGTAAACAGTAAAAGAATAAAATATATTCAACAAAATAGTTCCTTCATGATGTTCTTCCTGATAAGAATGAGATTTTAGTTATTTTCTATTTGAGAAAACCCTTTCTCGAATGCCCTTAAATTAATTTCCAGGCTTTTAGGAGGCAAATTTTCTTTCATGGATTGAATAATTAATTCTTTACTTATCGGAAAACCGGGAGTCGCAATGGCAGTTCCAAGCAAAACCATATTTTCTGAAATAATATTTCCTGCTTCTTTAGCAATTTTTTGTGCATCTATTATGATTAGATGATTAATTTTTCTTTTTAATTCTTTAAAAATAGAAGATAGTTCAGGATATTCTGAAATACCAAGCGAAACAGTAAAAGGTATAATGGGAGAACTATTAACGATTACAAAGGAGTTTTTGTTCACTTTATTTATCGCCCTTAAAGCTTCTGAAGGTTCAAAGGCAATCATTAAATCTGCAGCCCCTTCTTCAATGAGAGGACTATCTGCGTCTCCTATTTTAAACTCTGTTACTACCGTCCCTCCTCTTTGAGCCATTCCATGAACTTCACTCATGACAACATTTAATCCTTTTTTCATAGCAGCTTCGCCAATAATTGTTGAAGCTTTGATTGTTCCCTGGCCTCCTACGCCAATCAGTTGAATTTTATATATATTTTTCATTTTTTCACCTCTATCGCTTTCTTTGGGCATACCTGGGCACACACTCCACAACCATCACATAATAAAGGGTTGATGTTAACAGAACCATCTTTTTCTATATAAATAGCCGGGCAGGCAAAATTCTTCACACAGATTAAGCACTTACTGCACTCTACCTGGTTAATAGAATATTTAATGCTTATACCTTTTTTCCTGTTTTCCGCATCAGTAATCATGGCACAAGGGTGTTTGGTAATAACCACTGCCACGCCTTCAAATTGCAGAGCTTCCTTAAATATTTCTTCAGTCTTTTTTAAATCAACCGGGTCGATAATCTTAACAAACCCTGCTCCCGTTCCTCGGGCAATATTTTCTATCGATACCTCAGGAGCGGGATTCCCCATTCCATCTACTGGTACTCCTGGATTAGTCTGTCCTCCGGTCATTCCAGTTATCCTATTATCTAAAATTACTACCAAGATATTATCTTTATTATGCACAGCATTAATCAGCGGAGAAACTCCTGCATGGAAAAAGGTAGAATCTCCAATAAAAGAAATAACCTTCTGATTAGTTGCTTTAGCAAATCCACATCCGATCCCGATACTCGACCCCATAGATATACAGTAATCAGCCATTTTATAAGGTGGTTGAATAGCTAAGGCATAACATCCTATATCGCTGGAATAGATTATATCTTCTTCTTTTAATTTCAATTTTTTTATAGCTTTTTTTAAGGCAAAGGAAGTTGCCCGGTGAGGACATCCGGGACAAAGTACTGGTGGACGTAAAGGTAAAGGAAGTTTAGTACTAAATTTTTCTCTTTTGATTAATTCCTTATCTACTATTTTTGCAATCCCCGATGAAACAATATCCGGATTAAATTCGTAAATTCTAGGAAGAGTCCCGTCTAACTTGCCATATACTTTTTTTCTTATATTATACTTTCCTATTATAGCCAAAACTTCGTTTTCCATTACCGGTTCAACTTCTTCTACTACTAAAATATTATCCACATTGTTAATGAAATCCAAAACCACTTGTTCGGGGAATGGGTGAGAGAAAGCTAATTTTAATATTTTTACCCTTAAATCATTTTCATTTACAACATCCATAACATAATTATATGCACCACCGCTGGTAATAATACCCAACGATTTTCCTCCTTTATCTACTGTTTTGTTCAAGGAAGAGTGATTGGCATCTTCTTTAATCATGCTCAATTTTTCTATCAATTTCTTGCGCATCTTTACTACAAAAGTAGGCATAACCACATACTGTTCCGGATTTTTCTGAAAAATTCCCTTTTCTTTTCCTTTAACTACCGGACCTAAATTAACAACCCCTCTCATATGAGATATCCTGGTCGTTGTACGCATAAGCACAGGAATTTCATATTTTTCAGATAATTCAAAACCAAATTTCATCAAATCTTTGACTTCCTGCGGATTAGACGGTTCCAGTAAAGGTATTCCCGCCAAACGAGCCATAATTCTATTATCCTGCTCATTTTGAGAAGAATACATGGAAGGATCATCTGCGGACAAAACAATCATTCCTCCTTTCACACCGGTGTAAACGGTGCTCATAAAAGAATCGGCAGCTACATTTAATCCCACATGTTTCATAAAAACAAATGACCTTAA
>CAZMLS010000132.1:0-1757 GCA_964567215.1 uncultured Atribacterota bacterium
CTTTTTTACTATCACTAAAGGAAAAATCCTCGGAATTATTGGTATTTTTCAAGAACAAAGCCAAAAATAATCCTGCGAATAATAAAATGCAACCAGTGAATACAAAAACAGTCTGAAGGTTGAAGGCTGTCATTACTATTCCTCCGAAAATGGGTCCAAAAATATTACCCATAAAGGTAGTGCTGTTGGAAACACCAAAAACTTTTCCTCGATGTTCGGTAGGAGCTGATAAGCTAATAATGGTATTGGCAATAGGAATAATTGCTCCATAAAATAAACCTAAGCCGATTCTCATGAAAGCTAATTGAGTAATATTGGAAGCAAAGCCCTGAGGTAAAAAGAATAAACCGGTCCCAATTAAGCTTAGCGTTAATAGAGGCATGCTTGGTTTATTTTCTGTAAATTTACCTACATTTACCGCAGTGAAAGCAGCCATTAAACCGGTTAAGGCGAACATCAATCCGGTAAAGGAAGAAACGGTATTTGGATTAGATACAAGGGTTTCCATAAACATAGGAAAAATAGGACTAATGCTCTTTACTGAAAATTGAACCAAGAATAGCACAAGAAACATAATGAGTAGTTGCTTGTTATTAAATAACAAAGCCATTCTTTTATTAAAAGGCAGGATATGCTTTTTTTTAGTAGAAGGAACAAATTTTTCTTCAACCAAAAAAAAGATTAAAAGTCCCGAAATAAACAGCAAAACCGCCGTGATTCGAAAAGAGTTTCGAAAACCTAAAATATCGGCGGAAATACCCCCAATTAAGGGCCCTAAAAAACTTCCCAGGAAAACTCCTGTTTGTAATAATCCCAAGCTATAGCTCATCTTTTTTGCAGGGGAACTTGTAGAAACCAGGGCGGTGCAAGCTGCAATCGTACCGGTTATAGCACCTTGCATCAAGCGCAAAATGAACAACTGATGAATATTAGTTACCCCAGCCATCAGAAAAATTATAATTGCCCCACCAAACATAGCCCGTTCTATCATTGGTTTTCTTCCTATACGGTCTGCTAAGTATCCCCAAAACGGGGAAACAATCACCAAAATTAGAGATGGGCCTCCTATGAGTAATCCTGACCAGTTTGCAATTTGTTTTACATCAGTAATTCCTAACTCTTTTACGAAAAAAGGTAAGAAAGGAATAACAAAAGCCATGCCGGTGATTGCAATCATTTCCGCAAAAAATACTACATAAAGATTTTTTTTCCAGTTCATCATTATTTTCCTTAAAAATCATTTAAAGCGATTTTGAAAAATCGCTTTATCTTTAAAAAACCTATTAAACTTCCTTAATCGATGGAGATTTGACCTTTATTGTTTAGGAAATATAAATTAACAAGACTAATAGTACGATAATATGAATAATATATCAAATAGAACGTCATGGGAAACCCTTTCTTGCTATCCTTAATCAAATAATTTTTAAAAAGTAAGATTGGACTGGATGGATACCCTGGTCAGGTGAAATTAAAATATTTTTAATTTATAATAAAAAAAATTCAAAATATTGCAAAAAAATATTAATAAGGAGGAATCTGATGAAATATCGAAAATTTGGTTCCACTGACTTCAAGGTATCTGCGTTAGGTTTAGGTTGTATATAGATACCTATCTTTTTTATGCAATGAATAAAAAAGGGTTGGAAAAACTAAAAAAATATCATCTGATTGATAAGATAATAGAAGCTAAAAAGGCAGGAAAAATCAAATATATTGGGTTTTCGTTTCACGATACATTACCCGTTTTCAAAGAG
>CAZMLS010000132.1:1857-5082 GCA_964567215.1 uncultured Atribacterota bacterium
AAAAATCAAATATATTGGGTTTTCGTTTCACGATACATTACCCGTTTTCAAAGAGCAGGCAACGACCGAAGGCTTAAAATATGCAGCGAAAAAAGGAATGGCAATAGTTATTATAGAACCTCTTAAAGGGGGAAAACTTGCTAATCCACCGGCTGAAGTATTGGAGGTAATAGAAAAATCTAAAACAAAAAGAACTTCTGTTGATTGGGCTTTACAATTTTTATGGAATCTTCCCGAAGTAAATATTCCCCAAAACTGTGCTATCATAAACAATGTAACTTTGGGAAGAAGTAATGTTCGTTAATGGCTGTACAAAAGGTATTATAATAAAATGTTCAATTCTCCGAAAAAATTAAACAAGAGAAAATCTAACAGAATCGTATCATTATGTATAAATTGTGGGATTTGTCTTGAAAAGTATCCCCAGAAAGTTTCTAAAGATTTCCTAAAAGAAAGTTATCAGATATCAAAATTAGAAGAAATAAAAGAAGCCTACGAAATGTTTGTGGATATTACCCGACGGGACTGTGGGGAGTAGTTTCAAAATTGTTTATAAAAGCAGGAAATACGAAAGATATTGAATATATCAATAAGACTTCTGCAATATTAGTGAGATATCAAATAAGGAGAAAAAAGCAATGAGTATTTTATTAAATGCATGCCAGGAGTAAGTCTTGTGAAAAAGTTTTATAAAAAGAAATAGCCTTGCTCTCTTTGGTTATCTCTTTTTATTTTATTGATTAAATGTTATAATTTATGGGTAGCAATTCAAGGAGAATAACTTATGAAATTAGAAGAATTAGGATTTAGCCCTTGGTTTAAAGATAAGATTGATCCTACAAAATTAATTGAGTATCAAATAGCCAGAATTGTTACGGTAAATAAGGATAGCTATCTTATTAGAAATGAAAAAAAAGATGTTTTTGCGGAAGTAACAGGAAAATTAAAATTCAATGTTGATTCTCCGTTAGATTATCCCACGGTGGGTGATTGGGTCTATGTCAAATATATTGACCAAGATTCTTTTGCCGTTATTAGTGAAATCTTTCCCAGAAAAACAATCTTAAAAAGGAAAACAGCGGGTAAAAAGATAGAATTTCAATTAATTGCAGCGAATATCGAAACAGCCTTTATTGTTCAGTCACTTGATTACAATTATAATCTCAGGCGGTTAGAACGGTATTTAGCCATGATAAATGAAAGCAATATTCGTCCTGTAGTATTGCTGAGTAAAAATGATCTGTTATCCCCTATGGATATAGAAGAAAAGATATCAGAGATCCATACCATAGTACCAGACATTCAGGTGGTGGCTTTTAGCAATATCACTAATTCTGGTTTAAGCATAATAGAAGAATTATTAATTCCTGGTGAAACATTTTGTTTGCTTGGTTCATCAGGAGTAGGAAAAACTAGTTTATTAAATAATCTTTTGGCCGAAGCACGGTTTGAGACCCAGGCTATTAGAGAAAAAGATGGAAAAGGGAGACATACGACTTCGCGCCGCCATTTAAATATATTAAAAAATGGTGCCATGCTGATAGATACACCGGGAATGCGAGAATTGGGAAATATCGGATTAGAGTCAGGCATTGATGATACATTTGATGAAATTTCAGAATTATCAAAACAATGTCGCTTTAATAACTGTTCTCATACAAAAGAGAATGGATGTGCAGTCTTATCCGCCTTAAAAGAGGGTACAATTTCCCAGGAACGCTATCAAAACTATATAAAAATAAATAAAGAATCAGTTTACCATGAGAAGTCGTATTACGAAAAACGACGGAAAGATAAACAATTTGGAAAAATGATTAAATCAGCAAAGAAGCAGATTAAAAACAAAAAATAAGAGGCTTCGTTTTAGGAAAAATCACATGTCAGATAAACTCTCCGCAAATATGCTATATAATTATGTCAAATGTCCCCACCGTTTAACCCTGGATCTTTTTGGAGATCATTTAAAACAGGATGGCCAATCAATGATTATTCGATTAAAAATTTAGCTTCTTATCTGGGATTTCACTGGCGAGATAAAAGCCCATCCGGTGCTGAATTTATTGAGTGATACCATCAATGGGCAGAAGCAGGAGAGTGAAGATAAAAAATAGAATTCTCAAATACAATGAAGATGACTGTATTACCACCCGTGTCTTATTGGACGGCATTTGTTCTTTAAGAGCTGCTCGTCAAGATTGTGCCTTCAATACCCCTTGTGCAACCGCAGTAACATTGTTTATCTAAGGGCCGCAGAAATGAGTAATTTGACGGAGGATGGTTTTCGCGCAAATGGAATCAGAATAAACATATCGGAAAGCAATATCCGCGTTGGGATTCATTTCTACAATAATGAAAGCGATCTTCAGTCTCTGATCGACTATTTGAAGATATTAAATGCTAAAAATTAAAAAAGGAGGATTGTGGATATCCAACTCCTTTACTGGGAAGGATTTGATGATGAATAAAAAAATTTTCTTGGTTTTAGCCATTATTTTTATCGTTATAGTTGTGATGGGTACCGGTGTATATTCATGGAGCCAGCAAAATATGAAAAGGCAAAAAGGAGAAACCTTAAGCACATGGATGGATTGGATTGAATGTGGCGGTGGAATTTAAGAGATAAGTGATGGAAATAACCAGGCAGATGGTAGAATTGTTTTATTAAACAACATAGTGGAAGATGAAGGTGAAAACAGCTCACCGCCTGAGGCTAAGATAATAGTTGAAGAAATTGATAATGGGTCTGAAAAGCAGTCGCATTATGATATTCTGGTTGATTTGAATACCGAATATATTGGCAGCCAAGATTGGAAAGTGAAAATCGTTAATGAAGAAGAAAAACACCCTCCGAAATTTAAAATAACTGAAGGTCAAATAGATCGTAAGATAACATCTTCCGAAAGAGGTTTACTGTTCAGAACAGTAAAAAGGAGAATTGATGGACGAATCTATTGTATAGAATCGGCAAGTGAAGGAGCAGCGGGAACCATTTACACACAATATGCCCATTCTACCATTAAAGGCGGTAGTCTTATTACAGTGAATTGTGTTATTCGTTATCCGCAGTGTATAAATTACAGCGAACCGTATAGAAATGAATGCGCGAACGAGACCGAAACGTTTGATTTAGACAAGATAATAAGCTACATAGTTAAAAATATGAATGTTAAAAAGCTGAATAGAAAAACTATAACTATAAAGGCTGGAAAATAAATAAAAGAAATA
>CAZMLS010000133.1:0-5058 GCA_964567215.1 uncultured Atribacterota bacterium
CATATATTTTTCCGTTTTCAATTAAAATAACGACGTTTTCTAATTCATTATTTCGAATCATTTTTGTATTTTTTATTTTAATCATAATAAATTTCCTTAGCCCCTTTCCTTGATATAGGGTTTACCTAAAAAGGCCGGAACATTAAACTGTCTTCTAGCAATAGTTGCTACAATTGTTAAAATATAAGGAAACGCAATTAAGAATTCATTTGGGATCAGCTTAAAATTGGAAGTTAGTAAAACAACTGACAATCCTTCGGCAAATCCAAAGATCAAAGAACCTATTAATATTCCCAGTGGGTCCCAATTGCCTAAAAAACATATGGCAAAAGCAATCCATCCCCTTCCTCCGATGATCTCATTAGTATAAAGACCTAAAAATCCTATCGAGTAAAAAGCTCCCGCCAAACCGTCTAATGCGCTGGATCCAAGTACGGTAATAAATCGAATGCGTTCAACATTAATCCCGGCTACATCGACAGCTTCCGGATTTTCACCTGTAGAACGAATAATCAGCCCTAAAGGCGTTTTAAATAAAACCCAATATCCTACAGCAACCAGCACTACTGCCAGATAAGTTAAAATATTCTGGCTAAATAGAGCACTTCCAATAATAGGAATATCAGACAAAAAAGGAATAGAAATATCTTTTAGAGGTTCTACTGTTAATGGTAACAGAGGAATACCGAATAATAACTGATATAAAAATAATCCCAAACCAACTGTCAGAATATTAATAGCCACTCCGGTTACAATTTGATGTTGTTTTAATTTAATCGTAAAATAACCATAGATTGCTCCACAAAAAATTCCCACCAGTATGGCAAATAAAAAACCAGCCCAGAGTTTTCCGGTCAAATAAGCTCCGACAAAACCTCCCCATGCACCCATAAGAAAAATGCCTTCAATAGCAATATTCATCACACCAGTGCGTTCAACAAAAACCTCTCCTAATGCCCCTAACATTAAGGGTGTGCTCATTCGAATGGTAGCAACCAGTAATCCGGTAATAACATTCATAACCTTTTCCTCTCTTTTGATACAAGCTTTTTCTTACTTCTCAAAATTATTAATTTATCCCTTATAAAATAAGAGAAAATTACTGACAATATCACAAGGCCTTCCGTAATTCCGATAATGCTGGCAGGAATTCTTGATGTTTGTACAACTAGGTTACCCCCAACCTTTAATGCTCCGAATAGAAAGGCGGACAATACAATTCCTAAAGGATGCGCTCCTCCTAGAATAGCAATACCTATTCCTTCCGCACCAATTAAAGGATTAAAATGTTCAATTAACATGTGCTGCATCCCGTTTACCTCTGTAAAACCTGCAATTCCGGCAAATGCTCCACTGATAAAAAATACAATGACAAAGATTTTTTCGACATTTATTCCTGCATAGCGAGCCGCATCCCGATTAAATCCAACCATTCTAATTTTATATCCCAACGATGTTTTCCATAGAATTAAATAAGCTATCAAAGCAACAAGTAAAGCAAGTACGAAACCCCAATGAAGCCTGGTATGCGGGATAAGGGACGGTAGCCAACCGCTTTCCGGAATAACATCTGTCTGCGGATATTCCCCCTTGGTCTCTTTTAATAATCCTCCGAGTAGAAAATTCATCACAGCAATGGCAACATAAGTTAACATCATGCTAACCAAAAACTCGTTGGCATTAAAACGTGCTTTAACATAACCGATAAAAGCTGCCCATAAACTGCCTCCCACCAAGCTCATCGTAAAACATATGAATAAGACAAGCACCATGGGAAAGGAACTTAATTTCAAGGCAAACCCAACTGCCAATACCGCACCAATATAAAATTGTCCCTGAGCACCAATATTGAATAATGATGCTCGAAAAGCAAATCCAAAAGCCAATCCGGTAAGAATAAGGGGAGTCGCCTTGGCAAATATATCTGCAATATTATATATATCGCGAAATGCGTAATTTAACATATTTGAATAAACAATTAAAGGATTATGACCTAAAAGCAGCATCATTAAACCGCTTAACAACAGGCCAAATAATACTGAAAATACAGGTAAAAAATTAAGCAGAAAATTATTGTCCTCCACCTTAACGTATAATTCGCTTTTTACAGTAATACTTTCATCTCTATTATTTTTTTTCATTTGCCTGTCCCTCGGTAATTCCTGCCATTAAAAGTCCGATTTCATCGACTTTTGCATCTTCTCTTGATATTATTTTAAGTAATTTTCCTCTATATATAACCCCTATCCGATCTGATAAACCCATAATTTCCGAAAATTCTGTTGAGATTAACAGAATAGCCTTACCTTCTTTTTTTTCTTTAAGTAAGGTTTTATGAACATAATCTATGGCACCCAGGTCAAGACCGCGAGTGGGTTGAACGGCGACCAGTACTTTGGAACCAATATTTACTTCTCTTGCAACAGCAACTTTTTGCTGGTTTCCCCCTGATAAAGTCATCGCCTTGCTGGTTGGGGAAGTTGCTTTGATTTCAAAATTTTTCATCAGTGTTTTTGCCTTTTGCTGAATTTTATTCTGATTCAAAAAACCATAATTTATAAATGAAGAGTCAGAATGATTTTTAAGAAATAGATTTTCCTCAATGGACATATCTAAAACCAACCCCTCTTTATGGCGATCAGCCGGTATATAACCTACACCCTGTTGAATGATGGATAAAGCATTTTTATTTGTGATTTCCTTATCAGATAAAATAATATGGCCACTCTTTACCTTCCGTAAGCCACATATTGCCTGAGCAAGTTCTTCCTGACCATTACCGCTTACTCCGGCAATACCAAATATTTCTCCTTCCTTAATATTAAATGATAAGTCATCAACCGCCTTGCTTTTTCTATCTCCAACAATGGTTAAATTTTCTATTTTAAGCATTTCTTTATGATTGGTAAAAATTGTGCTATTTCTTTCAGGTATCATCAGATCCCGCCCAATCATCATTTTCGTCAACTGGCTTTCTGTTGCTTCATTACGGGAAACATCCCCTACAATCTTACCATCTCTTAATACGTTGATCCTATCGGCAATCTCCATAACCTCATTAAGCTTGTGACTGATAAAGATAACCGAATGACCTTTAGCTTTAAAATCATGTATAAAATGAAATAATTTCTCAGTCTCCTGGGAAGTAAGGACTGAAGTCGGTTCATCCATAATGAGAATCTGCGCATTACGGTAAAGAGCTTTAATTATTTCCACCCGCTGCTGCATACCAACCGGAAGTTGTCCGACAAAGGCAAAGGGATCAACCTCAAGTCCATATTTTTTACCAATTTCTTTGATTTTTTTTACTCTTTTTTTAATATTGATATTACTTAAATAAGCAGATTCTGTTCCCAGAATAATATTCTCTACTACCGTATGCACGGGAACCAGAGTAAAGTGTTGATGAATCATGCCTACACCGTATTTCATAGCATCATGGGGAGAGCGAATTTTCACCCTTTTTCCCTCAATAAATATTTCACCTTCATCCGGTTGATATAATCCGTAAAGTATACTCATTAAGGTCGTTTTTCCGGCACCGTTTTCTCCGAAAAGAGCTAATACTTCTCCTCTTCCCAAAGTGAAATTAATGTGATCATTGGCAATCGTTCCCGGAAAATATTTAGTAATATTTTTTAAAGTAATAAAATCGGAATTATCTTTCATATTTTCCTCTTTCAAAGGGATTGAAGAGTTATTAAAAACCCTTCAATCCCTACTATTACAACTATTTTATTCTAAAGATTCGGGAAATTGAGAAATAAATTTTAATAATTTCCCTTCGACAATTAATTCTGAAGCTTGTTCAACTATTTCACGAACTTCCGGGGAAACCTCATCAGTAAAGGACATGCTGATAACCCCTTCTTTCATGCCTAATTCATTAACAATCGGTTCTAATTCACCATCCATGTACTTGGTGGCAATCCATTTATAGATATCCTCTGTTCCAAACCATGCGCTTGCCACAACTGTACCCGGAGCAATATCATTCTGGTCACTTGCAAAACCTAAAAATTTAGCGCCTTTCTCTTTACAGGACTGTATGGCACCAAGACCAACTTGATTCGCATAGAAAAAAAGTACATCTGCACCCTTGTCAATCATAGAAGTAGCCATTTGTTTTCCTAAAGTCACATCGCTCCATGAATTTGCATAAGCCCTGATCACTTCAACATTTGGAGAACCGATTCTTGCAGCATATTCATAAGTATTTAGAAGTCTAATCATCAGTTTATTAGGAAAACCGCCGGCAATACCAATTTTGCCTGTTTTGGTGGTGTATCCGGCAACCAAACCGGTTAAAAAGCTTGCTTCATATTCCTTAGGTAATACCGGACAAACATTTGGTGGATTAGCAATCATCCCGTTAAATACACAATATGTAGTCTCCAGATACTTTGGACCAACTCTATTGGCAGCTTCATCAAACTGCGTTCCGGCAGAAATAACTAAATCATAGCCACGTTCACCATAATTTCGAAAAGTTGATTCATAATCACTTGCCTGAACATTTTCAACATATTCCATATTAGTTCCAAGTGTATTATTACATGCCAATAAACCGGCATAGTTCGCCGCGTTCCAGCTTTGGTCATTAATAGGACCGGGGAGAATTAATACCATTTTATAGCTTCCCGCATCCTTTGCGATTCCGGAAGTAATACTTAAGCTTAATACTAATAAAATTAATAATACTTTAATCATTAGATTCGAAAATTTCATTTTTTTATATCTCTCCTTTTTTTTATTCTAAGAACTTTATATAAATTTTTACTCTATTTATCGCCTCCCTTATTTCATATTTTCTCCGGATGATTCATCTTTAAGTACTTGTTTTAAAATCCCAACAATCTTGGGAAAAACATGGTAATCGGTTCAATAAAAGTGATAATAAAGAGTAGATAGCTCTAATAAATCTAAAATATACAAATTATTTTTCAATTTTACCTCGAATTAGAAGATCCTTAAAAAAAGCTTAAAAATTAGCCGGAGTCATCGCGGAAATAATAATAAGATCATTATCTCCGATACTGGTTATTTTATGGGGAATGC
>CAZMLS010000134.1:0-2350 GCA_964567215.1 uncultured Atribacterota bacterium
CTCTTTTTAAAATCATAACTATATTTACTATAACATAGGTTCGTTTTTATTACAAGTATATGTAATATATTATTACTTTTATAGATACTTCGGGAAGATAAAAGAGGCGGAATGATAAGAACAATAACAATATAACAGCAACAATATTAGGGATGTAATTTTTACCCTGCTGTTGCTGTTGCTCATTTTAAAAAATTAAAAGAAAAAGCAAATAGACCAAAGAAGTCAAGAAGGAAATGTAGGATTTGATTTTAATAAGAGCTTTGGGGTCTTGCAATAACACATTTATTTAACAACAAGCAATCATAGCTAAAAATATATCATTGCAAGACCTAATCCCATTAACTTTCATTTATCCCGATCAGAGTAGAATATCTTCTCTCTCCAGTTACCCTGGGCGGTAATATAATAAGAAGCATTTTCAAAAGATAATCGTAATGGTATAGTCATAGCAAAATGTTAGTACTTAAATAAAGTTATGTCAAATGTTGAGACCTTACCCCACTTTCCTTCCTATTCTATCTTGTAAGATATACTATATCTGCAAAATTACTCATCAAATTTATTTTTCAGCATACATAATATATCAAAATCTAAAAATATCTTGAAAAAATAGTCTTTATGGTATATTATATATGTTGTATTATTAATCATGCTTATAATAAAGCATATAGGATGTACTAATGGTAAAGAAATTAGGTATTACTGAGAAAAAAAGAAAATCGTTAGATTTGCTTCATCACTTTGGAAAAAATCTATTTTCAATTAAAGACGCCTCAAAGATCATAGGATTACCTGTTAAGGATACACGTTTATATTTGGGATACCTTGCCCGTAGAGGATGGCTTTCCAGAGTAAAGCAAGGTTTATATGTTTCTGTTCCACTGGGAACAGTAAACCCTCAGAAATATAGAGAGAATCCCTGGATCGTAGCTAATAGAATCTTTGCTCCTTGTTGTATTGGTGGTTGGAGTGCAGCTGAATATTGGGAAATTACAGACCAGATTTTTAATAGCATATTTGTTTTTACGGCCCGTACGTTCAGAAAAAAAAATATAACTATTCAGGGAACAGAATTTGTTTTAAAATTAGTTCGCGCAAAAAAAATTACCCATACTAAAAGTGTATGGATTGAAAATGTAAAAGTGTGGGTCTCTGATTTTTCCCAAACGATGGTTGATGTTCTAAATGATCCTGCTGTTGGTGGTGGTATTCGCCATGTATCTGATATTATAGGAAATTATTTTGATTCTGAATATCGTAATGATTTAGAATTATTAAACTATATAAAAGAAAACAAGAACCGCACAGTATATAAACGTCTCGGTTATATACTTGAAATTTCAAATATTAATGCACCAGACATTATAGAAGAATGTCATAAAAATATAAGCTCCGGCTATTCAGTTCTTGACCCGGCAATAAAAACCAAAGGTTTTTTTAACCGAAGATGGAATTTGCGAGTAAACGCTAAGGTAAAAAAATGATTATACATCAAGAAATAAAAAATCTTATTACAAAGTTTGGAGTAAGAGAAAGCATTATTGAAAAAGATTACGTTATTGGTTGGGTCTTGTGGGGGATTGGATCAGATCCCGAATTGAGCGCTCATTGGGCTTTTAAAGGCGGTACCTCTTTAAAAAAATGTTATATTGAAACGTGGCGTTTTTCAGAGGATTTAGATTTTACGGTTATGCCAGGAGGATTCTACAAGCCCGAAGATATAGAGCCTATTATCAAACATATTCTTGAGCGCGTTTACGATGAATCCGGAATTGACTTTTCTATTAAACCTCCTATATTTAAATATGCAGATAAATACCATTACACTGAAGGAAGTATTTATTATCGAGGTCCTCGTAATGCTAGAATTCCAGCTAGAATTAAGTTAGATATTAGTGGTGCGGAGAAAATAGCCAGTCCAACGATACTGCGGGATATATCTCATCCATATAGCGATTCTCTACCTGCCCCGGCTCAGGTGAGATGTTATGCTCTTGAGGAGGTTTTTGCTGAAAAATTACGCGCAATGGCGGAACGTGGCCGTCCTCGCGATTTATATGATATAAACCTTCTATTTAAGCATCGAGACTTTCGAGATAAACCAAAATTAATAAAATCTCTACTAATAAAAAAATGTGAACTCAAAGGTATTTCTGTACCAACATTTGAATCGATTCTGAATGCATCAACAAAGGGCGAACTCATTAGTGAATGGGAAAACATGCTTGGACACCAATTGCAAGCATTGCCGCCCTTTGAACAATTTTGGAACGAGCTGCCAAAAATTTTTGATTGGTTAGAAGGAAAATATAAATTCAAACGCGATTAATTTTGTTATTCCACTACC
>CAZMLS010000134.1:2450-5031 GCA_964567215.1 uncultured Atribacterota bacterium
CTAGCCCGGAAAATTCTCTTTTGAAAGTAATAGGAAAGATGACAGCATTATGGGTAATCACTTCAATTTCAATGTTTGGTTCATAGTTTCGATAAAGATTGATGATATTTGCCAAACTGTGGTCAAAATAACTACCGGTCATGGCAAGCAGGGATATTTTTTTCGGTTTTAGGGAAATTGCTTTTTGTAGGCTGATTTCCGAATCGGTTAAATCTTTTTCTCTGGCATATTTTTCCAAAGGGATGTTTTTATATTTTCCTAATACCTTTTCCGGAACACTATCCATATCTCCGATGATTAAATCAGGAGTTATATTTAATTGATCCAAAATGGAAAGCCCGTTATCGGCAGCAATGATGAAATCAGAATTTTTACAGTAATCTTTTATTTTAGTTGGATTCCAGTCTTCACCATTGCCAATAATGCTGATATGATTGTATTTGACATTCTGGTTATTTTTATTCATAAAATCCCCATATAGGTTTTTATTTTATCCATAAGACGCAAAAATATCCGGGTCTTTCAGTTTTGGATAATTCTTCTTCTTTTTCCATACTAATTTCCTCTTCTTTTATATCCGGAGGAATATACAGACATTCTCCCATATTTTTTATTTTATCACTTTTTAATCTTTTTAGCTCTTCCGGATTTCTCAGTTGGGCATCTTTAAATACGGTATTTTTTTGAAATTCATCCGAGGTATATAATTCACCCCATTTGCTGTCTCTGTTTATGGTCCCTATCATTATTTGTCCTTTGTCTTTGCAGACCCGGAACATTTCATTGATTGCTTTTTCCATATCTTTTACAAATTCGAAGGTTGCCATGGAAAAGACAGCATCAAAGTGCTCATCAGGAAATTTTATATCATAGACATTCATGTGATAGTAATTGACGAATTGATTTTCCTTTGCTGATTTTTCCCTTGCCAGGTTAAGCATCTTATCGGAAAGGTCAATGGCAGTGACCTTGCAGCCTTTTTTCGCCAGTTTTATGCTAAAGTTTCCCGTTCCACAGCCAATGTCTAAGACTTTCATCCCTTTTTTGATTTTGAAAAGATTTAAAGCACATTCACTTTCTACAAAATCCACATGTTTCCCCAGTCTAGTTTTATACCAATCATCATATATGTTGGATACGTTATCAAATATCTCCACTTGTAAATCTCCTTACATAAAAAAATTACAATAGACTTAATATGTCTTTTTCAATTGAATTAAACTTTTGTGAAGTAATGACTTCCCGGTCTCTTGGTTTAGGGAGGTCAACCACAATTTCTTTTTTTATTTTAGCAGGGCGATTGGACAGGACATATATCCGGTCTGACAAGAATATCGCTTCTTCAATATCATGGGTAATAAATAGAATGGATACTTTTAATTTATCTAAAATTCCCAAAAGCCAATTCTGCATCTTAAACCGGGTAATAGCATCAAGTCCTCCAAAAGGTTCATCCAGAAGAATAATGTCTTTGGAACTCATGTAAGTCCTCATGAGCGCAGCTCTTTGCCGCATTCCCCCTGAAAGCTGGTGCGGGTATTTATATTCAAAACCTTCCAGACCAAATAATTTAAAATATTTTTTTACCTGTTGATGAGAATCTTTTTTACTATACCCTCTTAATCTCAAAGGCAAGGCTGCATTATCAATGATTTTTCCCCAGGGAAGCAAAAGGTCTTTCTGGTACATATAGCTCACTTTGCCCGTTTCACCGGTAGATTCTTTTCCATCGATAAATATTTGCCCACTGTCAATTTTTAACAAACCGGAAATCATATTAAATATAGTGCTTTTACCGCAACCACTGGGACCGATTAAGGCAACAAATTCATTTTCCCTCAATTCTAAAGAAATATCATCTATGATAGGCATATTTTCATAGTCTTCTTTAAAATGGACGATTTCTAATTTCTTTTTATTATTTTTCGGGTAAGAATTCATTGGTAAATGCTGCATTTACATCCAGTTCCTTATCTATTAATTTCCTCTCATACATCCAATTGGCATAATTTCCCCAAACTTCTTCTTTCATCTCTCCCCATCTGTCTGCATCTGCTTGAAACTGGGAGGCTAAATATTTCTGGCTGGCAATAGCAATTTTTCTATCGGTTTCAGGTGCATTCTTTAGTAGTGCCTCTGCTGCCTCTTCAGGATTTTTCATACAAAATTCATAACCTTTTGTCGTCGCTTTTAAAAATTTTCCCGCCAGTTCAGGTTCTTTAAGGAGTAAATCTTCACTGGCAATAATGACAGGGGTATAAAAATCAAGATTTGAGTCATAATCCTGAAGCAGGATAAAGTTGATAGGAAAATCTTTTAATTGAGCGGCAACCCCATCCCAGCCATAATATATCCAGGTATAGTCCACATGTTCCCTGACACTGGTAAAAAAATCAATGGCTCCGATATAAATAATTTCCGTTTTAGAAAAATCTCCATTGTCATTCTGCATCAGGGCTTTGATCATGGCAGTTTCCATGGGTGAGCCCCAGCCTCCGTATTTCCTGCCTTCAAAATCTTTAGGACTTTTAATTCCTCTCTCTGTAGGCGAAGCAAATCCTGAAGTATTGTGCTGGATGAT
>CAZMLS010000135.1:0-4971 GCA_964567215.1 uncultured Atribacterota bacterium
TATAGAGATTTACCTATTTTGATTAATCAATGGGCAAATATTGTCCGTTGGGAAAAAACTACCCGATTGTTTTTAAGAACAACTGAATTCCTCTGGCAGGAAGGTCATACAGTTCACAAGACAGAAGAGGATGCCCAGGAAGAAACGTTAAAGATATTGTTTGAAGTCTACCGGGATTATATAGAAAATGATTTGGCAATACCGGTTATTGTAGGAAAAAAGACTTCAAAAGAAAGATTTGCCGGAGCTTTAAATACTTATACCTTGGAAGCCCTCATGACTGACGGAAAAGTCTTGCAAGCTGGTACTTCTCATAATTTGGGGCAAAATTTTGCCAAAGCATTTAATATTAAATATTTAGATGAAGACCAAACAGAAAAATATGCCTGGCAGACTTCCTGGGGAACTACGACCCGCTTGATTGGAGCGATTGTTATGGTTCACGGTGATGAGAGAGGTTTAAAATTACCTCCCAAAGTTGCTCCCATTCAATTGATTATCGTGCCGATTATGTTTGATAAAACCAAAAAAGAAGTCCTGGATAAAGCTGAGACACTTAACTCAATTTTAAGTAAAGATTTTAGAGTGGAAATTGATGCCCGGGATGAGTATAAACCCGGTTGGAAATTTAACGAATGGGAAATGAGAGGGGTTCCTTTAAGATTAGAAATCGGCCCCAGAGATATGGCCAAAGAGCAGGTAGTTCTAGTGAGAAGAGATACAGGCGAGAAACAGATTGTTAAAGAAGAAAAATTAACTGAAACCGTAAAAAATCTTTTAATTGAAATTCAAGAAAATCTTTTTAATCAAGCAAAGAAATTTTTGCAGGAAAACATTCGGGAAGCTTCCGATTATAGTGAATTTAAAAAGATTATTGAAGATAAAAAAGGCATAATAAAAGCCTATTGGTGTGGTAATAGAGAGTGTGAAGATAAAATAAAAGAGGAAACCAAGGCAAGCATTCGATGTATTCCTTTCGAAGAGAATAAAACATCGGGAAAATGTATTTATTGCGGTAAAAAGACATCTACTTTGGTATATTTTGCCCGAGCTTATTAAATATAATAAGAGAGGGGGAGAAATAATGTCTGAGGTGTTAATTGGTAAAATTAGCGATTACTTTGCAAAAATAGGAGTTGCTGCTTTTACGGTTACAGATGATGAGCTTTGTAAGGGAGATACCATTCATATTACGGGACATACCACCGATTTTGAACAAAAAGTAAGCTCCATACAGTCCGAACATGAAACAATTGAGATCGCAAAAATCGGTGTTGGCATTGGAATAAAAGTAAAGGAACGTGTCCGCGACGGAGATAAAGTATATAAAGTCATTGAATAAATAAAATTTTTTTAGAAGGCCGTTCTTGTTTTTTTTAAGAATGGCCTTAATTTATTTATTCTTACTTTCCTTTGAAGTAAAATTTTCTAAAAATGGTTTTACTAAATCAATTGGTAAAGGAAACAGGATAGTAGAATTTTTTTCAACTGACACTTCGGTTAATGTCTGCAAGTATCTGAGTTGTAAGGAGGAGGGTTGTTTAGCCATAACTCTTTTCATTCCTTCGGGCAGTTCAACATCTTTGGTTTCTACAGCAGTTACTTTAATTCCCCCAGGGATCAGTATGCTCATCGACAATTTTTTGCAAAGTATGATTTATTTTTTCTCTTTGAGATAATAATTCATCTAGTTCCATTTGACACAAAACACTACGTAAGGTAGTCTGGGCAATTTGAGAAGTAGCATTAACAAAATTTTGAACGACTACGATCGAATTTTCCGGGTTTACCACCCTGAAATAAATAACCGCATTGACTTTTACCGGTACCGTGTCTTTGGTAATAACTTCTTGAGCGGGAACATCCATAGTAATAATTCTAAAACTGACTTTTACCATTTAATTGAAGGAGGTAAATAAGGGGCCGGGAATTGGAGTAATTTTCCTCAGAGAATGTGAAAAAAATAAATATCGAAAAAAGAAAAACAATAATTTTTTTTGTTTTTATATTCATCATTCCTTTTCTTTATCCGAGAAGGTTAGAATAAGAAAGATAAAAATTATATTCTTTTATTTAAAAAAATCATATTATTTTTAAAATTGCGGGAGTTTTAGAATAAGTCTATAATATGATAAATAAAGGGAAAATTGTAAAATAAAAGTAGGGGCAGACCTTGTGTTTGCCCGGGATAATTCAAATGGGAATTGCAACGAGAAATAGGGGTGGATAGCGTAAAGCGTTTAGCGTATAGTAGATAGTGAAAAACGAAAAGCGCAAAATTTAAAATTTAAATATACTATTTTATCTATTAAATTTCATCTTTCTTATCTCGTACACTATATAATAGAGACGAAAAAATGAATAAGAAAAAAAAGAACTTAAAATTTAGTATTGAGAGAAAAAGTTTTGAGTTTTAAATTATGGTTTTACGTTTTGCGCTTTAACTTTTTAATTTAATTAAGAATTAAGGTAAGTATATTATTAATCCAAAATCATACGCTATACGCTAATTTTATACTAACGACTATTTTAATTGGAGGAAATATTTTGGAAAAAAGAGAAAAAGAAGGAATTATCTTTGTTATTATTACCATATTTATTGCCGGAGCACTGCCTATTATCATAAAATACGGGGTTGGTTTTATAGATCCGTTATTTTTTGCTGCTATGAGTAGTTTAATTGCTGGCATATTTCTTTTTTCTTTAGCGGTAATTAAAGGAAATTGGAAAGTTTTATTTCGTAAAAAATACATCTTGTCAATGCTCTTAATCGGGTTTTTTGGAATCACCCTTTCTAATTTATTTTTCTTTTTTGGCGTTTCTTTAACCAGCGCAATTAATTCATCAATTTTGTTAGTCATAGAACCATTATATTCTATTTTTATCGGATATCTTTTTTTAAATGAAAAGATAACTTTTAAACAGATAATGTTTACTTTTATTATTATTATGGGAACTGTAACAGTTCTATATAAATTACGACTTAAATTTAACTGGGGAGATTTAATGATTTTATGCACTCCCTTATGCTGGCAAATTGCCCATTTTTTCAGTAAAAAATTAATGACTGTCTATAAAGAAATTACTCCTTCTTTAATTGCAACTGCCAGAACTTTATACGGAGGGATATTCTTATTTATCTTAAGTATTAGTACCGGACTAAACCATTTTTATCAATTGAGGAATATTCATATTTTATGGATACTGCTATTACAGGGAATAATAGGATTTGCCTTACATTATTCTGTTTGGTATGAGGCTATCAAGAGATTAAATTTATCCAAAGCTACCTCTCTGGTCTCAGTATATCCTGCTTTTTCTATAATATTAGCCTGGTTTATATTAAAAGAATTTCCCACTCTTCAACAAATAGGAGGTTTTGCTATTATCATTATCGGTATATTCGGTTTATCGGGGATTAAAAGTGAAAATAGAACAATAAAGAAGACAATTCTCAATACCCGGTAATGACTAAAATATATTTAGAATATTTTATTTAAAAAATAATTTTGAGAAAAGGAGATTTATCTATGTTAAAGACTAATAAAGAGAAGTTAGTAATGATTTCTATCCAGGGAAGAGTAAGTTATCCGGTAAAAAAGGGTCCTTACAGGGTTACTTATGACGGAAAACCAGTGGTCGTTCCGGGAGTCGGAGGAATTACTTATAATATTAAAGTTGGAGATTGTGCTTTTGGGTGGGAAGCTGATCATGTAGAACCGGGAGTTTCTACAGTGGTCGATGAAGAAAAGAGAAATGATGGTCCGAATATTGCTTATAATATATTAGCCTGTATTGGAAATCAGGCTCGGGTAGTAAGCGGAGAAGCCAAAGGGGAATTAGGGACCGTTACCGGTCATCATGGCGGAATAGAACATGTTCTTATCGATTTTAATCAAGACACTCTGGAAAAACTTTCTATTGGAGATAAAATATTAATTAAATCCTTTGGACAGGGACTAAAACTATTGGATTATCCTGATATAAAAGTATTTAATTTAGATCCTCATTTTTTGGAAAAACTAAACATTAAAGAGACAGATGATAGAGAAATTGATGTTCCGGTTACTTGTGAAATTCCGGCTAAACTTATGGGCTCCGGGCTGGGTTCAGCCAGTGTAGCCAGCGGTGATTATGATATTACTACTGCAGATAAATCAATGGTGAAAAAGTATAAGCTGGATAAAATAAAATTTGGAGATATTGTTGTTATCAGCAATGCCGATAACAGTTATGGAAGAAGTTATAAGGAAGGAGCGGTTACGATTGGTATCGTAATACATAGCGATTGTGTACTTGCCGGTCATGGACCCGGAGTGACTACTCTTCTAACATCCATAAAAGATAAGATTAAATTTCATTTGAATAAGGATGCTAATATAGCTAACTATTTAAACATCGGCATAAAAAGAAAATAATAAAACTAATATGTGAGGGCAGGCCTTGTGTCTGCCCATGAAAACGTATTGCCATTACCAAGTCCTGCCAAAATAAATTAACCTTTTTTAATTTTATTTTCCTACAATAACAACCCATATCTTCTCTTTCACTATATACCCATAATAATTGAGTGAGTTCCACTAAAATAACTTGACACCTATAAAATATTGTGATAATTTAATGGAAACGTTAACGTTAACGGTAACGTTAATGGAAATAGGAGATAATATGAAATATCTAACTTTAAAGATGGTAGCAGAAAAAGCAGGAGTTTCGGTAAATACTGCTTCAAGAGCAATAAACAACAAACCGGATATAAACGAGAAGACTAAGAAAAGGATACTCGAAATTGCTCAAGAATTAGGATATATTCGTAATTCGGCAGCGGTGGCCTTAAGGACCAAGAAGACAAGGACTATAGGGGTGGTAATTGCAGATAATAGAAACCCATTCTATGCTGAGGTTTTAAATGGAATGGAAATTGCAGCCAGAGAGAAAAACTATCATATAATTCTTGCTAATACCCAAAGG
>CAZMLS010000136.1:0-4944 GCA_964567215.1 uncultured Atribacterota bacterium
TATGGAATTTCTGGGTTACAATTTATTCATTACCGGTGGAGCGGGAACAGGAAGAAGTACCACGGTTAAAATGTTATTGGAAGGAAAAAAGAGAGAGGGTGTTAATCTTGATGACAAGTGTTATGTAAATAATTTTAAAAATCCAGATATGCCGCGGGCAATTAGTCTCCCCGCAGGTCAGGGTATTTCATTTAAGAAAGATATGAAAAATATAATTTCTTCTTTAATAAAAAAAATCCCAATCATTTTTGAAAGCAAGAGGCATCAGACTGATAAAAAAAATATAATAGAGAGTTCAACAAATAAACGAAAAGAAATAGTAAAAAAATTTGAAAAAAAAGTTAAGAAAGAAAAATTTAATTTGGTTCAAATTCAAATCGGAATTTATACAAAACCGGAAATTTTACCTACAATCAATGGAAAACCAACAAATTTAGATAAATTAGAAAGAATGGTGGAATCCAAACAATTTTCGGTAAAAGATTTTGAAATTATTAAAAAGAAACATACCGAATTATCTTCACAATTAAGAGAAACTTCTGAAGAAATCAATAACATCGAAAAAGATCTCCTCCAAAAATTATCTTCTTTGGATTATAAAATAATATCACCCCTTGTTGAAGATATCGTTTCTGACCTTAAGAAAAAATACAAAAATGAAAAAGTAGATTTATATTTAAATGAAGTGAAACAGAGTATATTGGGAAACATTGAAAGATTTCAGGGAAAAAAAGAGAAAGAAGCTCCAACTATTCCGGGACTTACGATCAAACAATCCAAAGACAATTTTATAGAGTATGAAGTTAATGTAATCGTAGATAACTCTGAAATAAAAAATGCACCGATTATCACTGAAACCACCCCATCCTATAAAAATTTATTCGGGACTATTGAAAAAGGATTGGATAAACTTGGCCGGTGGAGAACGGATTTTACAAAAGTAAAATCCGGCTCGCTTCTCCGGGCTAATGGAGGATTTTTAATCTTAAATGCTCTGGATACTCTAATTGAACCCGGAGTATGGCCGGCACTTAAGCGGACTTTACTAAATAGAACAATAGAAACTCAAACTTATGATCCGTTCTACATGTTCACAACTTCTGCCCTAAAACCTGAACCTATTGAGTGTAATACTAAAGTGATCATGATCGGAAATCCCTATATTTATTATCTTCTTTATTCTCATGATGAAGACTTTAAAAAAATTTTTAAAGTCAGGGCAGATTTTGATTCCGTAACTATAAAAGACCAGGATAATATCTATCAATATGCCTGTTTTGTAAAGACTATTTGCAAAAGAGAAAAATTAAAGCCTTTCGATATCAGTGGCATATCTTCTGTAATTGAATATTCGGTTCGTCTGGCCGGAAGACAGAACAAAATGTCTACACGCTTTAACCGTATAGTAGATATTTTAAGAGAAGCCGATTATTGGGCAAAACAAGAAAAAAGCAAAATGGTTTTTGAAAAGCATGTTGATAAGGCTATCGAGGAAAAAATTGATCGACTGAGTATGATAGAAGATAAAATTCAAGAGATGATAAAAGATGGAACGATTCTTATTGACAGTACCGGAGCAATTGTCGGTCAGGTGAACGGGTTATCGGTTTATGATCTGGGAGAATATTCCTTCGGTAAACCAAGCCGTATCACAGCGAAAACTTCAATGGGTAAAGAAGGAATTATCAATATCGAAAGAGAAGCTGATTTAAGTGGAAAAACACACAATAAAGGTATTTTAATCATCGGCGGTTACTTAAGATCAAAATATGCTCAAAATAAACCTTTATCTGTAAGTGCAAGTATTTGCTTTGAACAATCATACAGCGGCGTGGACGGAGACAGCGCTTCTTCAACGGAAGTATATGCCTTACTCTCCAGTCTTTCCGATTTACCTTTAAGACAAGATATTGCCATCACCGGTTCAATTAATCAAAATGGAGAAATACAACCTATCGGGGGTGTTAATCAAAAAATTGAAGGTTTTTATGATGTATGTCGGATAAAAAAGCTGAACGGAAACCAGGGAGTTATTATTCCCGATTTAAACATTCCGGATTTAATGCTGCGAAAAGATGTAGTGAAAGCGATCAAAGAAAAAAAATTCCATATTTATCCCGTCAAAACTATTTCTCAAGGAATTGAAATATTAACCGGAATTAAAGCCGGAAAAATGAATAAAGACGGCACTTTTGAAAAAGATACCGTGAATTATCTTGTTGATAAAAAAATAACCAAATTTGCAACTCAATTGAAAAATTTTTCTTTAAAAATGGAAAATTAATAAATATTAAAATATATTTCAATTAAAAAGAGGATTTTTAAAAAACATGTTGAATATATAATATTAGTTATTCAAATTTGAAAGTATTTATATTAAAATATGATTATAAAATAAAACAGAAAGGACGACAATTATGAAAAATAAAGTTAAAATAATGAATTTACTTCTCTCTTTAATCATTTTATTTATTTTATTTACCGGCACTGCTTTTGCGAACACCGAGACAGAAAAATTGCTACAAGAAATTATCGAAGGGAAAGGGGTCCAGGTTAATACTTATATTTACATTAATATGGGAAATGTTTATTTCTCCCTGGGTTTATATGAACCGGCATTAGATGAATATGAAAAAGCTTTGGATATTGATAAAAACAATGTATTTGCTAAAATAAACCAAAGCTACGCCTTGTATAAATTGGATGAAGAAGAAACAGCACTTTCAAATTTATCCCTTATTACCGAAGAGAATCCAAGTAATGCTATTGCTTATTATCTAAAGGGCCTAATTTATAAAGAGACTCTTGAGTATGATTTGGCAATTACCGAATTCGAAAAAGTTGCAGAATTGGTACCTCAAAATTATAAACTTATCTGTGAGTTAGCTCAACTCTATCAAGATAACGATCAATTAATTAAAGCTACTGAATTCTATGTAAAATTGGGAAAAATTAAATCCGGTCCTTATATCCTGGAAAACTTTTTAGCTTACAAGGAAAATGCACCTGTTTGTTTAAATTTAGGAGATTATTATCATAGTATAGGCAAAATAGATAAAGCAGTAGCCGCATACAACCAGACCACTCAATTTACCGAAGATAAAAAATCAGTAGCTATGGCATATTATCGTTTGGGAATTATTGACTTAAAAGGCGAAAAATATGCCCAGGCGATAAAAGAAAAGATTTTATCTCAAACCACTTATCCGCTTAGAATAAAAGAATTCACTTTTGATCATTTTTCTCAAGCTTTTATCGAGATAGGTGATATGCATTATAATGGTGGAAATCTTCAAAAAGCAGCTAAAAATTATGAGCTTGCCGTTCAACTGGCTGATTCGGATCATATATCCTCAGAAGCACATTATAAACTTGGCTTAACCTATTATCGTAGCGAAGATTACGAAAATGCCTTAAGAGAAGGAGAAACTGCATTAAGTTTAAATCCTGATTTTTTATCTGACCAGGAAAGATTGATCGACCTTTTGATTGCTAACTCCTGGTCGGTTATTACACATAAAGAAAAATAACCGTATCTCGTTTCAGCTCAAGTAGCTTGTAGGAGCAGGCCTTGTGTCTGCCTGTGATGGGACAAATAAAAATATAGTGATGAGTGATTAGTGATAAGTAACAAGCAATAGGGAAAAGAGTTAGCTTCTTATAGAAATAAGAAGTCAGGAGTCAGAACAAAAACAGAAATGTCATTGCGAAGAGTGCAACGACGAAGCAATCCCGGCTCAGTATCACGTGAAGAAATTAGTTAGATAGTTATCTGGTTAGGATACAGTGATAAGTAATGAGTAATAAGCAATGGAAAATTAGTTAATTAGTGAATTGATGAATTGGCAGATTTATTTATTTTACTTACACTTTTAGCCTGCAACCATACGCTAAATGCTGTACGCTATACGCTGACTAAATATTATTCATTATTCACTAACGACTAATTTAATTGATAAATTAATAAATTCGAGGTGAAAAAATGAAATTAAGAAAGATAATTAAAGGTCTCACTATTCTTCTTATTGGCTTGATTCTTCTGGCAAATACTCTGGGAATATTTGAATGGTCTGTGTGGTACAATGTCATTAAGCTTTGGCCATTACTTTTGGTCAGCGCCGGTTTATCCATTATCCTTAAAGAAAGAAGTTTTTCTTTCCTAGGTCCATTAATTATATTTTTAGCCATTATCGTGGGTGTAGGGACTAGTTATAGTGGTATTGATTTTATTAGAGAGATTACTCCTGAGGTAAAAACCTTAAGTCGAGAAATAATTATGGAAGTAAAAGAGCTTCCGGAAGAAGGAACTTTACCGGAGGTTGAAACATCCCCTGATTCCGAAACCACTTCAACGCCTGAACCCGTAATAGAATCTGAAACACCTACCGAAATCATGGCCGTTCCTGAGATTAAAAAAGCTTTTATTGAATTAAATTTTGATGTAGGCACTCTTACATTAGGTGAACCCACAACTTTGCTATATGAATGTATTTCAAAATACAGCCATAAAGAATTTGAACCTTTCGAAAAATATTCCCATTCCGGCGAAGATGCTTATGTCACCATCTATCATTCTCCAACTTCTAGGAAATCTATTTCTAAAAATATTAGTAATAGATTGCAATTAAAATTAAATAAAGAAATAGTATACGATTTACATGTTAATACCGGCGCTATTCATACTGAATGTAATTTATCAGAATTTAAGATAGATGAGTTATCAATAGAAAGTGGTGCGAGCAATATCAATTTAGTCATTCCCGAATATAATTCTAAAATAACAATCGATACAGGAGTGTCCAATATTGATATAGCTATTCCAAATAATGTTGGAGTAATGCTAATAATAGATTCGGGAATTGCTATAAAAAATCTTGACGACTTCATTAAGGAAAATAATAATTATATTTCCAGTAATTATAATGAAGCAGAATTTAAAACAGA
>CAZMLS010000137.1:0-4869 GCA_964567215.1 uncultured Atribacterota bacterium
TAACAAATTAAATAAAGAAAAAGTTAAGAATATATTGAAAGTAGTACCCGGAAGAATCGAACCCGTCTCTTCCTCCTCCTCGCAGGGGGAGGACTAAGGTGGGGTTTCACTAAATACTAACAACCAACGACTAACAACTATTTCACCTCGCACCTTGCAACCTTCTCCATCTCTTCCCCACTACATACCCTTTTACAACTATATTATATCCCTTGACAATAAAGGTAATAATGTTATTATGTAATAAATAGATGTCCTAAGTAGATGGAGGTATATTATGACTACTCAAGAAAAGGTAACTATTTCATTGCCCAAAGATTTAGCCAATACACTAAGAGAAACAATTCCTGATAGAAAGAGAAGTAAATTTATTGCTGATTTATTAAAAAAACAATTCCAAAAGCAAAAAGAACAGGCCCTAATAAAAGCTTATAAAGATGCTTACACTGAAATAAAAACAGAAAACCAAGAATTTGAGGGAACTATAAATGATGGGATATCCTAAAAAAGGGGAAATATATTTAGTTAATTTTGATCCAACTGTTGGACATGAAGTAAAGAAAAAAAGACCTGCTTTAGTCATGTCTAACAATATTCACAACCAATATTCCCCCTTAATTACTGTTGTTCCCTTATCTTCCAAAACAAATAAGGTATATCCCTTTGAAATATATATTTCGAAGACAATATCAAAATTACACGAAAATTCCAAAATAATGATTATACAACTTAGAAGTATTGATAAAAGAAGGTTAATAAATAAAATAGGAAATATTGAAAATAATGAAATTATAAACAAAATAAACAAAGTGATTGCTGAACATTTTGGTTTATAGAACTTTATTATTTATACTATCTTTCTAGCTGGTAACTTACTTCTCTCTTTAGCTTTTCCTCACTAAATACTAAATACTAACGACTAAATACTAAATGCACTTCGCACCTCGCATCTTGCATCTTGTGACTTGTTTTCTTATATTTTCTTAACTAAATACTAACGACCAACGACTAACGACTAATTTCAATTCCCTCTTTCAACTTCTCCACCACATATTCTATCTGCTCTTCCTTCAAATTATTAAAAAACGGTAGTGCAATTGTCCTTCCCGTCACATCCTCAGTAACCGGAAAATCTCCTCAATCCTCTCCATCTGAGAACAACCTAAAGCTGCATTTAATTCATCCATCCGATAATTACAATATAGGTTCTCAACAAGTTAAAAGGGGATAGACTACTTTGATAATAAAAAGTAGTCTATCCCCTTTTTCTTCTTTTACCTTTTACCTGCCTCTACTTTTGCTGACTCTTATCCAATTTAGTTTCTTCTTGACCTTTACTTTTAGCCAGCCTTTTCTGCAATCTTGAAATAGCTTCGGAAGGTCGATAAAGATAATTGATAGGATTCTTTTCTTCCCAAGTAAGCTCCGTTGGAACCAGTTCTCCCTTCTTAAAGTGCTTCAACATTTAATACCTCCTTTTCCCCATATTTATTTTTATATTCATAACCTTTTACAAAACCCGGAAATGCCCAATATGCACGCATACTATAAGTGCGTTTTCAAACATTCACTATTTAACTTCATCTTCCCCCCACTAAATCCCTGTCATTACTGGCTTTAGGAGGATCTTACCGCTTACTGCTAACTGATAACCTCCAAAATTAAATAAAAAGATCCCAAAATGAGTTAGTTAACTTCTCACTGTCAGTCACCACCCGATATGCAGAACCTGAAATCTTCTCTTCAAGGATAGTTGCACCTTCCAAACTAAACCTTTTTAAAAATATCTTTAAAGATTCCGGACAGCTTTCACTTTCAGCTAATCTTTCCAATTTATTCATTTCCCCATTGCCTAATCTTTTACCAGATTAAGAGTTTGATTCTTAGTGTCAAAATAGAAATTATTTTTAAATACCTCACTGAGTTTGTATAATTTTTCTTTGGTTTCTTCAGATAAATTAAAAATTATTGGATGCTTTATTCTAAATTCCATAGAATTGGTCAATATCCTATAGAGTAACTCAGCACAATCCTCATCATTTCTTACTACTAACACCCCATTTGCTACCCCAGACTGCAAGTCTACCTGCATAGAGAGTGGATGTTTCCCTTTTAACAAATCTGCCCTCCTATCAAAATTATAGCATTCCGCTACTGCAAGAATCTCGCAAACCCGTGAAAACTCCCTACATTCTTCCTTAAATACAGTTTCTTTTCCAGCCCACAGAGAAAAAGGTTGATTGTGGCGGTATTCATCCAATTTAGATAAAAAATTATTAATTACATCTTCAAACTTGAATATTTCTCTATCCTTATCAAAGGCACTTAGTTCTGATGGGAGTTTTTCTATAAAATTTTTATCATTAAATATTTCTTCAGCATCTAAAACCAGCAACCTTTTTTTGAAGTAATTTAATGGATAGTTCTCAATTTTTTTAGAATATTCTTTAGACTTATATTTAGGTACATAGGCAATTACTGGCTTGCTTTGCGCCAGAGTTGCAGCAAGTTCTGAATCCTTGCCCATAGTATCACTCTCTTGCGCCATATAGATAGTACATAATGCTCTTTTTAATATCAAACCTTCAATTAGCCCTTTGTCTCTCGAATTTTTGCATTTTGATTGTGTTGGATCAAAGTAACGAAGATTCAACTTCTTTAGACAAGGCTTACCAAAAACTTCTTTGATAAAATCAAAGGTCTCTTCAAATTCCCATTTGTTCCTCATAGAAGTGGCAATATAAACATCCATATAATCCCGCGTAATATAAATATCTGTATTTTTAATAGCCTTCTCTTGAGATTCTTTTGTCTCTCTACTTATCTCTACAAGTCTTTTACTAAATTCATTAAGCTCCTTTATATCAAATTTGTTTTTCCCTTCCTCCGCTTTTTCAATCTCCTCATCTAAAATTTCAGCCTCTTTGGTAACTTTCGCCCCTGAAATCTCTCCGAGATACCAAGTTTTACCCCTTTCGATTCCATCAATTTCAAGCATTTCGGTAGGGCGTGCTTCGAGTTCTTCAATAAATTTTGATTCCTCTTTATAGCATGACCTAAGCCTTTCCTCAATTTCACTTTCTCTTTTATCAATAAATTGTTTATAAGCAAATCTGAAATTAGCAAAGCATAGCATTGCAAAACCTCTAAATTTAATTACTCCTTGTCTTAAATCCTCTAACGAAATCCTATCTTTCTCAAAGATAAATTTAAAAAAATCTTTTTTCACCCTGTTTTGATTTAACAAAAGTAATAGCTCATTAAATTGCTCGTAGTTCAAATTCCTCTTCTTTGCTATGCACGTTAGTTCTCCTATTAGCCCCTTGTCATCTTCTAACAATTGCTCATAATGTTTTTCTCCGCAGAGATATTTAACAATTAGTAAAATAATGTCGCCAACATTGGTACAATCAAGATTTTTTACTTCATCATCTTCAAACTTCATTCATCATCCTCTTTCCTAGGTAATTTCACCTAACCTTCTTAGGCTCTATAAATAAGAAGATATCCCAGATATGCCTATTTTATTTAAAATATCACTGCGAGAAGCGAAGCTACAAAGCAATCTCAACCCACAACCATAAACCAAAAAACTCTATTCCATAATTATATATACGACAAAATATTTGATATTCCTTCTTTTTCACAAAAGTTTTTCATAAAATATAAAACAATAATAAAAAACCCAGGTTTTCTAATGCCTGCAATATTTCTAACTGCTTGCACTCTCAACCTGTATCCTACATTTTGTACCCAAAATTAACGACTAATTTAACCTGCATCTATCTCCTTCTTTGTTTTTTCCTCACCCGATACTGTTTTAATCCAGCAAAAACTGTTCCCGAAACCAAAAATGAGCCAACTTCAGATACTCAAAGACAACCCACTCAAAATCTTCCCGATTCCTCCACCATTTACCAACACTTGACTTATCATATTTACTTGGACGTATAAATATTTCTATTTTTCTATCAAGGCTACTTAACGACTTAATAAATATCTGCTTCGCTCTTCTGGAATGAAATTTTGAAGTGACAATAATAATTGAATCAATTTCCTTATTTTTCTTTATATATTCCCTAAAAGTCATTGCTTCATCCTGGGTACTTCTGGAATTACCATCAAGTACGATAATATCTTCTTCCGGTATACCCATATCAACGGCAGCCATTTTACTTAATAAAGTATTGCCATAAGCCTGCAATCCTCTATCTACAATAATATCCTTGGCAGCAATATAACTATTAATCAGAACGATTCTATCAGAATAGCCCTCTTCATATAAATCTGCTGCTTCAAGAATTCTATCATACACACTGCCCATAAGAACCAAGATAACATCACTTTCTTTCAATTCATCATTCACGACCAACCATTGCCCTAAATTAGGCGCTATAAATATGCCTGCTAAAATAAAAAAAGCAAGAAGTATGACCAAAACAGGCAATATCTTCTTGCTGGTAAATTTATTATATCGTTTCATTACTACTTTATCCCTTCTGTCATTCCCAATCTCCCTTCTGTCATTCCCATGAAAATGGGAATCCAGAACATTTATACCCACATATATGAATTTATTCAGACCGGGGGACCGGCAGACTGGACGACTCCCTGTACTTGCAACTTGCAACCTTTTTTATCTCTTGCAACTTGCAACCTTCTTTATATCTTGCATCTTGTGACTTGTTTTTTTATCTTTTCCTCACTAAATACTAAATACTAACGACTAAATACTATTTTGTATCTCGCATCTTTCTTTGTATTTTCTCTTTTCCTAATCATAAAAAATTATGACGAGTAATAGACTGAATGAAACAAGGGGAGTCCGGCACGAAAGTTACCATTTATGACAACTCTGGTGCCTGGCAC
>CAZMLS010000138.1:0-4838 GCA_964567215.1 uncultured Atribacterota bacterium
TCCGCTCCGCAAATTAAACATTTTAATTTTTTGATATTACTCATATTTATTTTTTCCTCCCGGGCATCAGGTATCTCCAATCCTTTTGGAGTACCCATACGTTTAGTTTATATTAACAAAGTATCGATAATAATTAATATGAAAGCAATAGATGGAGGATATGTACTACTCTCCATCTATCCTCTTCGATGGTAATACTGTCCAACTGAAAAGGGACATAATTAATAGCGAGCTAGCTCCACCTATAAATTTGTATTTTACATGGTTATTTTAATTTAGGAAACTATATGGGTTCCTGTTTCACCTTTTAAAGCTCTTTCCAGTGATTCAGGATTTGTGACAATAGCTTCTTTTCCTCCTGCTTCCAGAAATCTGACAATCGCTTGAATCTTTGGAAGCATGCTCCCCTTGGCAAAATGTCCTTCATTAATATATTTCTTTGCTTCTGCTACAGTTATCTTATCCAAATCTATTTGATCCGGTTTATTAAAGTTTAAACTAACTTTCTCTACTGCAGTAGAAATAACAAAAAGATCTGCTTTAATATTAATGGCCAGCAAACTCGAAGCATTATCTTTATCGATAACTGCGGCTACACCTTCGAGCATACCATCATCATTGTAAGCTACCGGAATTCCTCCGCCACCAACTCCAACAACACTGAAACCATTTTTTACTAATATATTAATTGCATCTTCTTCTACAATCTCTATCGGCATTGGAGAAGGAACTACTCTTCTATAGCCTCTGCCCACATCATCGATGATAACCCAATCGGGATGTTCTTTCTGTAGTTCCCCTGCTCTTTCCTTGGTATAAAAGGTACCAATCGGTTTTGCAGGATTCTGAAATGCAGGGTCTTTTTTATCTACGACAACCTGGGTTACAACCGTAGCAATTTGTTTCTTAATCCCCCGTTTTTTAAATTCATTATCGATTGCCTGCTGAATTTGATATCCGATGGAACCCTGGGTATCTGCTCCGCAACTCACCAAAGGAACATCATGCATCCCTCCAACTTCATGGGCAATTTCCGAACGTCTTAAAATAAATCCCACCTGTGGACCGTTGCCATGAGTTACTACGACACTATAATCCTGTTCTATTAAACCGGCAATATGCTTGGCTGTTTCACATACTGCGTCATACTGGTCTTCCACTTTTTCATGCTGTTTATCTTTAATAAGAGAGTTTCCTCCGATAGCTAATACTGCTAATTTACTCATATTATTTCCACCCCTCCGCCATGGTTAATGCCATTATCGCTTTTTGGACATGCAATCTGTTTTCCGCTAAATCAATAACAATGGAACGGGAACCGCTTGCCACTTCATCGTCTACTTCATTTCCGCGGTCAATAGGCATGGGATGAATATAATAAGCATCATCTGTAAAGGCGGCAAGTTCTTTTGTATATCTCCAATCCTTATATTTTAAGGCAAGTTTCTTTTCTTCTTCCTTGCCTATAGTATATCTTAACGGACTCATCCAATTTCTGGAATATACAACCTGTGCGTCTTTAACCGCCTCACGCCTATCATGGCTGATTTCAAATTTTGATCCGGAAATTTCTGCATTCTTTTTACCCTGGGCAACAACTTCAGGATCCAGTTCGAAACCTTCCGGGTAAACCAGGGTAAAATCCATCCCATAACGGGGAAGGAGTAAAATATCTTCCTGTACGGAACTCCAGGAACGCACCATTGAAGAATAACCCCACATCATGGTTATTTTTTTACCTTTTACGTCTCCCATATGTTCCTGAAGACCCATTAAATCAGCAAGCCCCTGGCAGGGATGATATTTATCATGAGCCATGGAAACGATTGGAATGGTCAAATATTTAGCATATTCCCTTAATAAATTCTCTCCCTGACCATATTCTCCTATGGCATCTTCCAGAATTCTTATACCGAGTCCCACTGCATATCTGCTCATTACTTTTGCAGCATCTTCTACTGTTTCTCCGGCTTTCCCTTTTTCCTTTAACCGCATTGATTTGGGTTCAAGGAATTGAGCATGACCGCCTAATTCGGTAGCAGCCGCTTCGAATGACTGTCTTGTTCTCACTGAAGGATTATAGAAAAACATCATAAAGGTTTTATCTTTAAGAATTTCGGTATAAGGTTTTTCATAACGATGTTTTTTCATATCTTTTGCGAGGGACAACACCTCATCAAGCCAATCCTTTTCCCAATCCTGGGTCGTAATCATATGTTTATTATAAAGTTTACTCATTATGTTTACCTCCTTTTTATCTCATTGCCAAAGCCAGTATGGCTTTTTCAGTATGTAGCCTATTTTCTGCTTCATCATATACGACCGACATTGGTCCATCAATAATTTCATCCGTTACTTCAAGATTTCTATCTGCGGGCAGGCAATGCATAAAGATGGCTTTTTTATTTGCAATATCAAAATGTTTCTTGGAAATTTTCCAATCTTCTTTGAATTGCTTCCTGTATTCAACATCTTCTTCCTTATTCATCAAAAAGCTTCCCCAACTCTTGGCATAGATAACATCAGCTCCCTTTGAAGCTTCATAAACATCATGGACTACTTCGATTTTTGCTCCGCTTTTCTCTGCAGCTTTATTGGCAAATGCCATATATTCCGGATCAACATCGTATTTTTCGGGATACGCAAGTGTTAGATTCATCCCTAAAAGAGATGCAGCAAGAGCCATGGTTTGAGGAACTCCGGGTGATTTTACTCTTCCCGAATAAGCCCAGCTCATAACTACTTTTTTCTCTTTCCAATTTGGACCAAGCTTTTCCATCATGGTCATGATATCACCTATAATTTGGCATGGATGTTCCTTATCATCAAGTGCATTAAAAATAGGTATTTTTGCATTATCAGCCAATACATTTAATATTGCCCGGGCAGACCCATACTCACCTATTCCATACATGCGAATCATAATCCCGTCAATATACCTGTCTAATACTTTTGCGGTATCTGCCCAGGTTTCATGATGGGCAATCTGCATGACTTCAGGGGTATGGAACTGAGCATGTCCTCCTAATTGAGTCATTGCAGCTTCGAATGAAGTTCTTGTTCTGGTAGATGGGTTGGCAAAAATCATACCTAAAGTTTTATTTTTTAGATATTCATGTGGTTCTCCCAATGCTAATTTTTTCTTTAAATCCATAGCCACCTCAAGTATAGTTTCCAATTCTTCCTTGGAGTAATCCATTAAACTGATATAGTCTTTACCTCTTAATGATTTTGTTAACATTTTTTAATCCTCCTATAAATTAATTTTATTGAGTAAGATTCAATTTGATTTTGATATTTTTACTCTTCTCTCTAATTATTTTATTTACATTTAAAGCAAATTACAAACAAAGATAAAGAAAGTATCGGATATAATCGGGTATATAAGCATATAGTATTGAGTTAAAAAAGAGAAGAAAAGATACAAATTAAAGTAGTATTCTTCTTTGTTATCCAACTACCCACTATAGTTTATATTAATTTAAAAAGGGCTACTTAATTCTACTCTTTACCAGCTGTCCATAACCTTTAGTCCCTATAATACCGTCATCTTCTTTATACACGACTTCTCCGCGAACCATGGTCATATACACTTTTCCTTTTATTTTTTTCCCGGAAAATGGTGAATATTTACCTTTGCTTTCTAATCCTGATGGATCTATCACCCATTCTTTTTCTAAATCTATCATTGTTAAATCGGCATCACTCCCAACTTTTATTATTCCTTTTTGAGGATAAAGTCCGTATCTTTTGGCTGCATTTTCTGACATTAGCTTTTGAATTTCACCCAGGCTTAACTTTCCCTTATGGTATCCATAATAAAGCATCACCGGAACCATCAATTGAGTGCCGGGGATACCGGCATAATTGTCCCAAATGTTCGAAAATGATTTTTCTTCGGGATATTTTCCGGCAGCATGGTCAGTACAAATAAAACTGATAGAACCGTCTTTTAATCCTTCCCAAAGTCCTTCATTATCCTCTTTTTTTCGTAAAGGTGGTGCAACTTTTAATATTGCTCCAATTTCTTTAAAATCTTCAATGTTAAATATTAAATATTGAGGGCAGGTTTCAGTGCTCACATCCATTCCATCAGTTTTTGCCCGACGAATAATATTTAATCCTTCTCTGGTAGAAAGATGTACAATATGCAGTTTATTGCCAGCTCTTTTGGTAACACCCACTACAGACCATATTGCTTTCGGTTCTGCTTCATATGTCCGTCCCGCACACCAACTTTCTACATCACTTCTTCCTTGATTTCTCATCATATTTGAATAATGCTCCGCCAAATAATAATCTTCGGCGTGCACCGCACAGACCAGGTTTAATTTTTTTAGGAATCTAAAAGCTTTATCCATTTCCGAAACAGGCATCCTGGGATAAAGCTTCATTCCGGAAATTGTATAAAATTTTACGCCTATAATCCCTCTTTCTTTTAGCTCTTTCAAAGTTTGCCTATATTCTCCGGATTTTACCTGCCCGGGTGTAACCCCACCCCAAAAAGCAAAATCTACAAATGCTTTCTTTTCTACAACTTCCAATTTGCAATCAAAATTCCTGCCACTGGTTACCTGAGGAACGGATGTGCAAGGCATATCGATAATCGTCGTTATCCCTCCGGCTGCCGCGCTTCTTGTCCCGGTTTCGAAATCTTCTCTCTCGGTAAACCCGGGATCATCAAAATGCACATGAGGATCAATGAATCCGGGAAAAGTGACCTTCCCTTTTAGATCAATTTCTTTTTCAGCGACCGGTGATATTGTATTTCCGAATAAAATATCATATATTTTTCCGTTTTCAATTAAAATAACGACGTTTTCTAATTCATTATTTCG
>CAZMLS010000139.1:0-3609 GCA_964567215.1 uncultured Atribacterota bacterium
TTTGCTTTCATTTTATCGGTTTTATATTTTAGTGCCCTTGGATGTAAAACTTTTGCTCCTCCTTCGGCTAATATTCCCATTTCTTCTACGCTTATCTTTTTTAGAGTAACGGGTTTTTCAATGATACGGGGATCAGCACTTAAAACACCCGTGGCGTCAGTAACGATGACGACTTCATCAGCATCTAAAAAATTTCCAAGCGCGAAAGCAGTGATGTCGCTTCCACCCCGTCCCAAAGTAGTAATGTTTCCATCTTCATAATTTCTGCCTAGAAAACCGCAGATGATAGGGATGATTCCCTTCTTGAGTAGAGGAACAAGATTGTTTTGGCATTTTTCTTTACTTTCCATAGGTAAAATTTTAGCATTATTGAAATTTGCATCAGTAATAATAGGAAATTTCTCATCAGCAGGATCGAAATACTGTGAAGAAAATCCCATGGATTTAATGGTAGCGGCTAAAATTCTTGCACTGATTCGTTCCCCCATAGAGACGAAATCTGCATAATCTTTATCTTCGATTTGTTCTTTTGTAGAATCTTTAAGTAAAGAAGTTAAAGTATTAGTTGTGCTTCCCATAGCTGAAACGACTACTACAGTTTCGTACCCTTTTTTTACTTGTTGGATGATGGACTGTGCAGCCTTTTTAACTCTTTCCGGATTTTGTACACTGGTTCCACCAAATTTAACAATTATTCTCATAACATTCACCTTTATTATTTATATTTAAAACCATTTCGGTATTATATCATTTTTTACCAGGTCGGAATAAGTTTCTCTTTTTACCATCAGGTCAGATTTACCATTATTTACCAGCACAACTGCTGGTTTTGTCAGTCCATTGTAATTACTGGCCATAGAGTAGTGATAGGCTCCGGTTGAGAATATCACTAAAAGATCATCCAGGGAAGCTTTAGGAAGCTTTAAATCTTTTATCAAAATATCTCCTGATTCGCAGCACTTGCCGCCGATGGTCACAGTTTCATTCGAAATAGTATTCATTTTATCCAACAGAACGGCATCATATTTTGCATCATATAATATGGGACGGGGATTATCCGTCATTCCACCGTTTACGAGTAAATATTTTTTAATTCCGGGTATTTCTTTTATGGTACCGATACGGTATATGGTAATGCCTGCTTCTCCGATGATTGACCTACCGGGTTCAATTAATATTTTTGGCATTTCTACTTCATTTTTCTGTACTTCTTTTTTAAGAGTTTTAATAAGTAAATTTACAAAATATTCTATGGAAGGGGGCATGTCGGATTCAAGATACTTTATTCCCAATCCACCTCCCAAATCTAATTTAGGTGTGTCAATTTGATAGAGGTCTTTGATTTGACGAATCAACTTGATCATTTCTTCAATAGCCAGAGAGTAAGGTGATAAGTCAAATATTTGAGAACCCAGGTGAAAGTGTAATCCATCATAAATTAAATGTTTTTTTGATAACACTTTTTTCATAAAATCAGGTATTTTGTTAATACTGATACCAAATTTTGAATCTACCTGACCGGTTTGAATGTGTTTATGAGTATGTGTATCAATTCCCGGTGTGACACGGATGATTATTTTTACCTCAGTATTTAATTTTTCAGCAATCTGCTCAATGGTTTCTAATTCAAATTCATTGTCTATCATGATGGTACCTATTTTTTCTTTCAGAGCAAATTCTATTTCTTCTTTTGATTTGTTATTTCCATGAAAAAATATTTTTTCAGGAGGGAAATTTGCTGAAAGTGCAATATATAATTCGCCTCCGGAAGCAATATCAAGGCTTAAACCTTCATCATTTAAAATATGTGCCATGGCTTTTACCAAAAAAGCTTTACTGGCATATAATATTTCGAATTCAATATTGTTTTTAGAAAATACCCGTGTGTATTCCCGACATTTTTTCCTTATTAGATTTTCAGAATAAACATAACAGGGAGTGCCGTATTTTTGACTTATTTTTTTAAGGTCACAATGATCAAATATTAAGCTTCCGGAATCACTTAACGAAAAACCTTCCCTGACATTTATTAAATTTTTTTCTTTTACACTCATTATATCCTCCTATAATTCAGATTATTAAAAACAAAAAGGCAATTGATAAGCACTATACTCATCAATTGCCTGAAATTAATCTAACAATTAAATTTACTCCCATTTCTCTCATAGCATGAGATAGCGCTCCATCAGAAAGAGGGTTGTCTCTCCGGTGACAGTCTTATAGCTATTAACTATAAACCCAGCATAAAAAAATAGAGCTGTTTTTTTTACACTTCGGCGAGAACACCTTTCCTGATAAATCATTGTAGCTCATCTCATTATCATTACTGATTGTTACCCGCACCTCTGCCCCACTTTAAAAGTGAGGTAATAATATTAAATTTTAAATAAAATAACATATATTTAAAGAAATGTCAAAAAAAACAGTATTTTTCTTTTTATCTAACTATCCACTAAAGTTTACACATGACTTATATAAAAATTATTTAATTATTATTAATTGCCGGAGTAATTTGCTGAACATTCTTTACTTTAATGAAATAATTGCTTACTATAATATAATACATAGAATATTAATAAGGATTTTTTAACAAAGGGAGGAAGTATATCAATAAATTTAAAAGTCTAATTTTTGAAGAAAAACACGAAGATAAATCTAAAGCTGGAATATTAATGATGATTATTGCCACTATCTGTTTTTCTGTTATGTCATTATTGGTAAAATATTTACGTTATTATCCTCTAGCGGAAATCATCTTTTTCCGAAGTCTAGCTATCATGCTCGTTATTCCACCCATATTAAAGAAAAATAAAATTCCTCTTTTAGGAAATAATAGATTTCTTTTGATAGTTCGTTGTCTCCTTTCAGGCATTATCATGGCATGTTATTTTTATACCATTACTGTCATGAATTTAACCGATGCAATAACACTTAAACAGTTAAGTCCATTTTTTATTATCATTTTGGCAAATATATGGTTGGGAGAAAAAATAACTTTAAAACAGTGTGTCACTTTTATTATTGCATTTTTAGGTACCTTATTAATTATTAAGCCGGGATTCCGTTTAGATGTTTTTCCTGGAATGATCGGCATCATTGGAGCTGTATTGACCGCGGGATCGCATACAGCCGTTCGTAATTTAAGATTAACTGACCATCCTCTGGTAATTGTCAATTATTTTGGTTATATTATCGGTTTAATATCTCTTGGAATATTATTGTTACAGGGAAATTTTATTTTTCCTGATATATTTGGCTTATTTATTCTTTTTTTACTGGGAATCTTTGGATTGGGCGCGCAAATTGCGATGACCAAAGCCTATCAATTCGCACCTGCAAAACTGGTATCTCTTTATCTGTATTTGCAAATTATTTTTGGTGCTTTTTTAGCCATTCTATTTTTTAAAGAAATCCCTGATATATTCAGTGTACTTGGAGCATCTTTGATTATTACATCCGGATATTTGAACTTTAAATATACTAAAAAGGAGGAAAAAAACAATTAAAATGAATAACAAAACATTTAAAACCATTGTTGTTCCAGTTAAAGTGAGAAGAGAAATTGAAAAAGAAAAAAATAAATTTAATGTAGCACTGATAGCGCATGAC
>CAZMLS010000139.1:3709-4826 GCA_964567215.1 uncultured Atribacterota bacterium
ACACTTAAAATCGGAGCACCTGAATAAAAAACATCGGAGAAGAATGGGATGGTCATATTGATAATATTTGCCCCAAAGATAATTCCCAGTGCAAGGTCATAAGCTTTGATTTTGATAGCTGCTATGGAAGTGACCAATTCCGGTAAGGAAGTAATAATTGCTAGCATAATAGTTCCCATAAAAGTGCTTCCCCATCCGGTTATTTCTGCCAGATGATTAGCTATTTTTGCTAATTCCATAGCAGTGAATACGATAATTATTCCTGCAACGATAAATTTAATATTAGTTTGTATAAGAGAATAAGCAGAATAATTTTCTTCCGGATTTTCCATTATATCCTTCGGACGATTTTTTTTGCTATAGCGAAATATGAGCAACATACCCAGAAAGTAAATAATAAATATAAACAATGAATCAATTCCGACCCCAAAAATAAGGGTAGAGGACTTAATTAACATGGAAAGGGAAGCTATTGCGAATAGAAATATTCCTAAAATCGCGGTGAGTATTTGTCCAATATTTAACTGTTTAAAAAGTGGTCCCGGACCATGTGCAAAATCGATAACGGCTATAATTAGCAGATTAAACATAATACTTCCGAAGATATTCCCAATAGCTAAATCGGGAGCATTAATCAAGGCAGCACTTGAACTTGATGCGATTTCGGGTAAAGATGTAGCCAGAGGAATTAAAGCAGCTCCGATCCACAACCTTCCCAAACCGCTCTTTTCTGCTATGATATCTCCATAGTGAGTTAATTTGATTCCAACGAGGATAATGATAATAGCACATGCAAAGAATAAAAGCCATAGATTGAGCAATTTTACTTATTTTTCTCCTTTAATTTAAAATGAATAGCTTACAAGAATTAATGACAATAGAACAAAATATATCAATCAAAGAAATTATAACATTTCTTATGAAGCTAATCAATGGATATAGAATCAGTATGTACTATATGGTATCAAGCATCGAGTCCAGAAAAAGAAAAAATTTGGGTTTGAATTGCGAGGAAAAAGGGTATCGAGTATAAAAGTCAGTAATCAGTAATGAGTAACATGCGATAAAGAAAAGAATGCAGATTTATAAATACAGATTAACCTATAGTAATAGAGTA
>CAZMLS010000140.1:0-4807 GCA_964567215.1 uncultured Atribacterota bacterium
ATAGAGCCAATCGCTACCTTCATTGCTGTTTGTCGGGCACTGGCTCTTTCTAATACGGGACGGCAATCATCAAAACCATATTTTAGCACTCCCGCCAAATCTGCATGTCCCGGTCGGGGTATCGATAAAGGGGATAAACTCTGTTTTCTAACATTTTTCCAATCATTATTCTTGATCATCAAACCTATCGGGGTACCGATAGTCTTTCGGGAAATAACCCCGGATAAAATCTCTACCTTATCTTTCTCAATCTCCATCCGTTTTCCTCTTCCATAACCCATTTGTCTTCTTTTTAAATTTTTATTTATTTTATCTTCATCCAAAAGAAGGCCTGCGGGCATCCCTTCAATGATTCCCAACAGACACTTCCCATGCGATTCTCCAGCATCTAAAAAACGTAACATTTTATATTATTCTCCTTAATTTGGAATATATTTATATGGTTATTTCCCAAAAAATTTTCTTTCCTGTGAAAGCAAGAATCCATCCCTTTTATCTTATTCTACACTCCTGGATTCCCACTTTCGTGGGAATGACAGAGGGGGGTAATTCGCAATGACATTTCTGTTTTTTATTCTGAATTCTGGCTCCTGACTTCTGACTTCTATTCCTTATTCTTTCTTCATTCTGTCTTCTGACTCCTGAATTCTCTTCTCTTCATTCTGTCTTCTGACTATTGTTATTTTTCTCATGCAATTTATGAATTAACTCCCGAATAATTTCCTTATCCGGTCTGATTCTGGTCCATAAATAAAAACTTTCTACTGCTTGATATACCAGCATCTCCCCGCCGTTGATGATTTTTGCTCCTGCTTTTTCTGCCTGTCTTAAAAAAGAAGTTTTAGCCGGAAAATAAATGAGATCATAGGCAATAAGGTGCTGATTTAATAAAATATTTTCAGGTAAAGGATTTAAATCAATATTCGGGTAGAAACCTAAAGATGTAGTATTAATTAAAAAATCTGCACGGTTAATTTTATCCTGTAAACATCTATCACCCATGGGAAAAATTCGAATCAAGCAATCAGGAAAAAAAGCATGATATTCTTTTTCAATTTTTCCTGCCTTGTCCAAAGTTCGATTAAAAATGGAGATTTCTTTTATCCCTTCTTGACAAAGAACATAGATAATAGCTCTCGCCGCTCCTCCTGCCCCCATAACAACTGCACTTTTTCCTTTAATTTCTATCTCCTTTTTCTCCAGAAGACTCCTTTTGAAACCGATAAAATCCGTATTATAGCCATACAGTAATTTATCTTTGTGCACGATAGTATTTATCGCTCCTATCTTTAAAGCAGACTCTTCCACTTTATCTATAAATTCCATTGCTTTTTCTTTAAAGGGAACAGTTACATTTACTCCTTTTATATTTAAAGTCTTTAATCCCTCTATTGCTGCCGGCAGTTGAACTGCAGAAATTTGAAAAGAAAAATAACAATCATTTAACGAATAATGTTTCAGTAATGTATTATGTAAAAATGGAGAAAGGCTTTTTTTGATATTCCCCCCGATAATTCCCATGATTCCGGTTTCCCCGTTAATCTCTGTTTTCATTTTTATTCCTTTATTGAATTAATTCTTTTAATGTATTAAAAAATTCCGGATAAGATATATCAATGCATTCCGCATCCTTAATCACCGTTTTGCCATCAGCATACAAACCTGCTACTGCCAAAGACATCGCCATTCTGTGATCGTTATAACTTTTACAAACAGCACTTTTTAACCTGGTCGAACCGTTAATTTCAAATCCATCTTCTTTTTCTATAATTGATGCACCCATTTTTTTTAATTCTGTAACAATTGCAGTTATTCTGTCAGTTTCCTTTACCCGTAATTCTTTTGCATCAGACACGACAGTTTTACCGTGTGCTTGTGTGGCTAAAACTGCTATCAAGGGCAATTCATCAATTAATTTACCAATAATTTCTTTATTGATTTCTATTCCGGTTAATTCAGCTCCTTCAATTTCTATATCTGCTCTGGGTTCATTTGATTTCATTTGAACATTTGATATTTCGATAACAGCCCCCATTTTTTTTAATATTTCAATAATACCCGTTCGGGTAGGATTTATCCCTACTCCCTTTACAATAACCTTGGATCCTTTTCTTGCACTTGCAGCAGCGAAAAAATAAGCTGCCGAAGATATATCTCCGGGAATAAATATTTCTGCGCCTTGTAACACTTTTTTCCCGGTTATTTTTATTTTAGGAGAAATGACTTGAATATCAGCTTTCATAAAGGTAAGCATTCTTTCAGTATGATCTCTACTGATTTGCGGCTCGGTAATGACCGTTTCTCCTCCGGTAAAAAGACCGGCAATCAAGAGGGCAGATTTGACTTGAGCGCTGGCCACCGGAAGAGTATATTCGATAGAATTAAGTTTACTTCCCTTAATGCTTAAAGGAGCGAACCGGTTAATATTTTCTCCTCCTATTTTTGCTGCCATCAGAGAAAGCGGTTCAATTATTCTTTGCATTGGTCTTTTTCTTAAGGAGTCATCACCAGTGATAACAGTATTAAAACGCTGTCCACTTAAAAGGCCGGTTAATAATCTGATGGTCGTTCCTGAATTTCCAACATCAAGGATATGATCCGGCTTTTTTAATCCATTCAATCCTACTCCTTTTATTTCAATGACTGAATGGTCAATTTTTTCAATCCTTGCTCCCAGAGCAGACATGCATTTCAGGGTGTTCAAGCAATCCTGACTATGTAAAAAATGATTTATTCTGGTCTCTCCTTGAGCAATTGCTCCAAAAATAATGGCACGGTGAGATATGGATTTATCTCCCGGTACTGAAACCTGTCCATTTACTTTTTTATTACCTTCTACTACTATTTCCAAGACCTAATTATCCTCCTTATTTCACCTGACTGGTAAAATTATTTCTCTTCCTGTAACATTGGCAATTGCGCTCATTTCCTTTAATAATTGACTAAAATTTTTAAAATTCAAAGTTTGAGCACCATCGCTTAACGCAGCTTTGGGATTAGGATGGACTTCAATCATAAGACCATCTGCTCCGGCAACTATTGCAGATTTTGCCATAGGGCCTACCAGTTTCCATCTGCCTGTTCCATGGCTGGGATCAACGATAACCGGCAGGTGACTTAATTCCTTTAATGATGGCACGGCGCTTAAGTCAAGTGTATTCCTGGTATAGGTCTCAAAAGTCCGGATACCTCTTTCACATAAAATGACTTGACGATTTCCGTTGGATAGAATATGTTCAGCTGATAATAATAATTCTTCTATGGTTGCAGACATGCCTCTTTTTAGCATTACCGGTTTTTTGATTCGGCCTAATTCCTTTAAAAGCATGAAATTTTGCATATTTCGCGCACCTACCTGTAAAATATCCGCGTATTCGGCAACCAGGTCGACCTGTTCCACGGACATCACTTCTGTGATAATCGATAAGCCAAATTCTCGTGCAGCCCGTGACATAAGTTTTAAACCTTCTTCCCCTAAACCTTGAAAACTGTATGGAGAAGTTCTTGGTTTAAAAGCCCCTCCCCGGAGAATTTTAACTCCACGTTTACTTAATTCACCGGCAATTGTAAAAATCTGTTCTTCGTTCTCTATGGCACAGGGTCCAGCCATGATTGCCAGCTCTTTACCACCTATGGTAATTCCTTTTAATTTAATACTCGTACTCTTATTTTTAAATTCCCTGCTGGCCAATTTGAAAGGTTTTAAGACTCGGAGTACTTTTTCTACACCGGCATAGGCATAAAAAGGAAAAGATTCCAGGATACTTGTATCTCCGATTATACCAAGAATACTTCTCTTTTCACCCTTCGATATATCCAAATCAAGTCCCATACTTTTTAATTTATCGACTATTTTCTCTATATCTTCCTGGTTGGCAGTGCCATTCATAACTACTATCATTTTAATCTCTCCCTTTCAGCTTTTATAAGTCTTTTCTTAAGTTCTTTGCTTCACGTAAATAGCAATGTTTTATCTCGCTTTGTTTTTTTTCGCAGTTAATCTGGATGAGTATTCTAATACATTTTTTCAATCCGATTTGGACATTGGCTTCCTGCATCCCGAACAGTGGCACTCCAGACCAGCCCAGTTCCCGGGCAGCAGCAGCTGGAAAGGCTGAATCTAAATCTAATGTTGTACTGAAAAATATTGAGACAATATCTTCAATGTTAAAATCATTTGATTTTTTCAAAATCAATAATAATTCTTTTGTATCGGCTAAAATATCCTTTTTGGTATTTTCTTTTACAGTTATTGCCCCTCTTATTCCTCTTACCAACATAGTTCCCTCACCTTTTATTATATTTTATCTCCCAGGATATATCTTTATATTATCTTAACATAATATAAAAAAAGGCTATAGGTATTAAAAAACCTATAGCCTTCATATGTTTTGGTATGCATATAAAGATACCATAGGCATAAACGATGTTTATGCCTATGGTATCTTATTTTTTATATCTCTAAGATACTAAGGCATAAACATCGCCGCTAAAATAATAGTAGTTAAAATTAGAAAAGCAGTAATATTTATTTCTAAGCATCTTTTTTAAACTCCTTACATTTGTTCTGATTAATTTATCATAATTTTTTTGAATTGTCAATTAAAAATCTAATAAAATTTTACCAGCCTTTTGTAACTTTTAAAATATCATCACCAAGTAACCCATTTTGCAAATCTGTCATACATGTTTCAATAATATCAATTCCTTTATTGAATTCTGCTTCTGTGATAATAAGAGGAGGTTGAATTCTTTAACATATTAAATTAAGAGTTGAATATTTAATCCTTTTTAAAATTCTTTTTTA
>CAZMLS010000141.1:0-4762 GCA_964567215.1 uncultured Atribacterota bacterium
AGCTTATTCTATATACCTTAAATATATATAGCATTGTAATAAAAAATAAAATAAGGAGATAATAAATTATGCGTAGTGATGTAGTCTTTCTCCGGCAGGAGGGTCCCACCTTCAAGATTTAGATAGAGCAGGAGGTATTTCAGCTCTGATCAAAGAGTTAAGCAGGAAGAAAACAATTAATTTAGGGGAGATTACAGTAACTGGCCAAAATATCGGTCAGAATGTTGAAACATCAAGGACCGGCAAGAGTCTTTAATTCAGAAGAAGAGAGTACTAAAGCTATTTTAGAAGGCAAAATCAAAAAAGGAGATGTTAACTGCTACCTCGGCTATTGCTGGTATGGAGTTAGATAAAAAATAAATTAAAGCTGCCTGAATCTAAAGTAAAATCAGGTTATTTAAAATACTATACTGATTTAGTGGGTTCTGCCGATAAAGGTGCTGTACGAAGGAGAAAAGTTGATTTTCAAGTTTATAAAGGTGAGGGAGTACAAAAATAAGGAAAATATTTTAAAATTTGAAAAAAATGGAAAGTTTATAATTAAATTTTGTCAAAACAGGAATGAAGTATATTCTAAAATTAGAAGACCCAATAGTTAAACACCTATATTTAATATAGGAGAAGATTAAAGAGGCTGTAAAATTGATTAGGATAGAAAAAAATTTACAAAATAATTTATAAAAGGAGAGTAAAGATATGCAAAAAATCGGATTTATTGGTATGGGTATTATGGGGCAACCTATGGCTAAAAATTTAATAGATGCGGGTTATTCCCTGATAGCGTATGATATTAATGAAGACGCCTTGGAAGAGATGGTTGCTTATGGAGCTGAGAAAGCTTCTTCTTGTCAAGAAGTTTCTTCCCTGTGTGAGGTAATCATTACCATGTTACCGAATTCCCCCCATGTGAAAAAAGCAGTTTTAGCCAAAGAGGGAGTGATCAATGGTGTTCATGCAGGACAAATTTTAATCGATATGAGTTCAATTGCTCCTTTAATCTCTCAAGAGATCGCCAAAGAATTGAATAAAAAGGGTGTCGAAATGCTTGATGCTCCGGTAAGTGGTGGACAGGAAAAGGCTCAACTTGGTACTCTGGCGATTATGGTCGGCGGTAAGGAAGAAATCTTTAATCAATGTAAAGCAATCTTAGAAGTGATGGGTAAGCCGGTTCTAGTTGGAAATGTTGGAGCAGGACAGACCACAAAATTAGTCAACCAAACCATCGTGGCTATTAATATTGCCGCAGTAGCAGAAGGCCTTGTTTTAGGGAAAAAAGCTGGCGTGGATCCGGAAAGAATATTTGAAGCGATAAAAGGTGGTTTAGCAGGTAGTCAATGCTTCACTGATAAAGCACCTAGAATGTTTAAGGGAAATTATGACCCGGGTTTTAGAATGAAATTACATGTCAAAGACCTGACAAACGTTTTAGAAACTAGCCGGGAGCTTCATACGGCTATGCCGCTTTCTGCACAGGTAATGGAAATGATGCAAACTTTAATAGCAGATGGTTATACAGAGGCAGATCACGGTAGCTTAGCTTTGTTTTATGAGAAATTAAATCAAATTTCTTTGAAAAGAAATTAATGAAGAATTACCTATAAAGTTCATTAGTGTAAGTTTTCGTAGTGTAGCAAAATACGGAAAAGTTATAGTAGCCATAATAACAATTTTTTTATTTTAAAACGTTATGAATGGTGAAAAAGCATTACAAAGAAATTTGATTTGAAGAATTTGTAATTTGTATTACTTTCAAGTGGTGTTTACACTTTGAGTTCTTTCCTATAGAGAATAATACTATCTATAAGGGCTCAGGTAAAGCATATTTTCGCTTACCATCAAGAAATTTTTGATAAGGGATTTTACCCTTTAGCCTGTATCCCTGATTTGTTCTTTTAAAATAATTACTCAATAAGAAGAAAGTAAATTAAATGATGAAATTAAAAAGATTATCTACTCAACCCGTTCTATTACCCCAAAAAGAACATTCCTGGGAATCCGCTTCGGTATTTAATTGCGCCGCCATATATGTTAACGGACTGATACATCTGATTTATAGGGCAACAGACATTGCCCCTAATGGAAAAGAAGGACCTTATATTAGTCGCTTGGGTTACGCTGTAAGTAAAGATGGAATTAACTTTAACCGTTTAGAAAAACCAATCTTATCTAATGATGTTGTACAAGAAGTTAGAGGACCGGAAGACCCAAGGGTAGTTAAAATAGGTAATATGTTTTATATGATGTATACTGGATATAGAGGCAGATTTCCGGAAGATTACAGGATATGTCTAGCTACTTCAAAGAATCTTATTACTTGGGAAAGACATGGTGTAGTCTTAGATGAACCTAATAAAGATGCTTCTTTGTTCCCCGAAAAGATTAACGGAAAATATATAATGCTACATAGAAGAAACCCAGATATTTGGATTGCTTACTCACATGATTTAAAAACCTGGTATGACCATACAATAATAATGAAGCCCATACCTGATTCAAATTGGGAGTATGATAAAATAGGAATAGCCGGACCACCAATTAAAACAAACCAAGGTTGGTTTTTAATCTATCATGGCACAAGCAAGGAAAAGGGTTATTGTCTGGGAGCAGCATTGCTTGATTTAAATGATCCCTCCAGAGTGATAGTTAGGCAAAGCGAACCCATTTTGGAACCTCAACTTGATTGGGAAATAACCGGTTATATACCTAAAGTAGTATTTAGTTGTGGTCAAGCAGAAATTGAAGATAAAATCTTGGTATATTATGGTGGGGCAGATAGGGTTATTGGTATTGCTGAAATTTATAAGAAGAACATTAAGTTTGTTTGATAATATAGTTATTATTAGCCTCTGCATTTAAATATGGGTGTAAACTTTACTTCTTTCTTTAGGTAATGCTATGATACGATATAAGTGATACAAGTTAAAAGAATGTTTACTTATTTAAAAATCTTAGATCATAATAACAAGAAAATAAAATATTAAATTTAAAAATATTAATTTTGGTATAAAATTATCATAGAATTTTAAAACTATTTTGTAATCGGGGGTCAAGTTATTAGTATGAAGAAAAATATTGCTATTGGTGTTGATTTGGGAGGAACGAATATTGTCAGTGCAATAGTGAATTACCAGGGGAAGATAGTAAACCGCCTGAAAGTTCCAACTTTAGCTGAAAGAGGTAAAGAAGCTACCATTGAAAGAATAATAGAAACTATCCATGAAAATATTATTCAATCCACCATAGCTCTTGATAATATAATAGGAATAGGGATTGGAGCGCCAGGTCCTCTTAATGTTAAAAAGGGAATCATCAATTTTGCTCCCAATCTTCCCGGATGGGAAGGTGTCCCTTTAAAGAAAATATTGGAAGATGAATTTAATATGAAGGTTGTTTTAGAAAACGATGCCAACGCAGCTGCCTGGGGGGAAAGGTGTTTTGGGGCAGGTCAAGGCGTGAATAATTTAGTATGTTTTACCCTGGGGACCGGAATCGGTGGTGGAATAATTATTGAGGGAAATATATATCATGGCAGTAATTATGGAGCAGCAGAGTTAGGACATATGACTGTAAATAAAGATGGTCCCCGTTGTAATTGTGGAAATTACGGATGTTTGGAAGCTTATTCGTCGGCTACAGGAATTAAAAATCGAATAAAGAGTAGAATACAAAAAGGGGTAAAAAGCCATTTTTTAACTTTTGATAATGACCATTTAATTGAATCAATGAGTTTAAAATCAATTTTTGAAACTGCTCGAATGGGAGATGACTTAACTCAAAGTGTTATTAAAGATGCTATTGCCTATCTGGGAATTGCCATAGCCAATATTGCCAATATACTAAATCCTGAAATGATAATTTTAATAGGGGGAATAACCAATGAAGGAGATAATTTACTTAATCCCCTAAAAAAAGAGGTTGCAGGGAGAACTTTAAACTCTAATTATAAATTTCTTAAGATCGTTATCGGGAAATTGGGAGATCTTGCAGGAACTCTGGGAGCAGCTGCTTTATTATTTGCAAACAATATATAAAATTTATCTTTTTGACAACACAAATAAAAATGGAACATTAAAAATTTCATGTAAAGAAATAGATTAAAATAATTTAAAAAAAGTGATTTTTTTCATTAAAAAAAGAGGATTGTTTGAAATTTTATCGAATTGTTATATTATTATATTATGAAGAAGATATAAAGTGGAGGTAAAAAAATGTCAAAAAACCTGGCAGTTATTTTGGTGATTATCTTATTGGTTCTAGGTGGATTTGCGGTTTATACCTATAATCAGGCAAATCAAATAAGCAATGAGTTAAAAGGGAAAACACTAGAATTGGAATCAGTTGAAGAGTTTATATCTGAATTAAAAGCAACCATCAAAAAGAAAGAGTTGCAGATTGATGAGTTAAAAGTAAGCTTGGAAAAAGAAAAGGGGGATTTGGAACAGGAATATATTAATAAAATATCCGCATTAACTGAAGAAAAAACCAAACTTGAAACTTCGCTGGACGAAAGGGAAGAAACCATAAAAGAAATAAATATACAGAAAGCAGAAGTTGAAAAAGATGCTCTCCCAAAAGATGATCTTATTTTAAAATTAGTAGAAACAATTAAAGAAAAAGACTTGCAAGTTGAAGAACTAAAAGCAAACCTGGGACAAGAAAAAATTACGATAGAAAAAGAATATGAAAAAAAATTATCAACATTAACCGAAGAAAAAACTAAACTTGAAGCACAATTAATTGAGATAAGGAAAATGCTTCAAAC
>CAZMLS010000142.1:0-4697 GCA_964567215.1 uncultured Atribacterota bacterium
TAAAATATGCACGTTTAATAGGGAAATAACATAAATATTTGATCCCAATTCCTTCCTTATAATTAACTTTTTTAGCTGTCTACATCAATGAACCTCCACAAGGATAACCTTACACTATGATTGTGAAAAGTTCCTTCTATCTTTATCTTTTTAAAAAGATTGACAAAAGATAGGTGAAGGTGTATTTTATAATAGTTATATTATATAATTGTTATAGAATATAACTATTATATAAAAAAAGTGAGGAGATATGAATCAAAAAGTTGGCCGGAACCAAACAATCGAATATCTTTTAAATTATATTCCGCAATTCCATAAAATAATTCTTCTGCAGGCTTGTTTTAATAAATTGCCAAGACAGCACTTGCAGCTGTTATTGTATATCAAAAAAGATAGCGGTAAACCCATGCGTTATTATGGCCAAAAATTATTAATTTCAAAACCAAATATGACTACTTTAGCCGATAAATTAATCAAGGAAGGTTTATTAAAAAGACAGACAGATGAAAACGATCGACGTATTATCAATTTGATGATAACTCCCAAAGGAGAAAAATATCTTGAATTCCACAAGAATAATTTAAAAAAATTAATCATAAAACGGTTGGAAGTTCTTAAAGATAAAGATATAAAGAAATTGAATGATAGTTTTGAAGAAATACAAAAAATATTTAGTAAATTAGATAGGGAGATAGAAAAAAATATTTTATAAAATTAAAAACAAAAATATATTACTTACAGGAGCAGAATTATAATGATTAAATTATTAAAAAACCTGAAACCTTATACGTTTTACATCATAGGAGTCATGGTTTTTATTTTTTTACAATCACTTTCGGAATTATTTTTGCCGACACTTATGTCGGATATTGTGGACACCGGAGTGGTTAATGGGGATATTAATTATATTATAAGAATTGGGGGGTGGATGATTCTAATTGCGGTCATTGCCATGATTAGCTCGGTTTTAGGAAGCTATCTGGCAGCGAAAGTAGCAACCGGATTCGGGAGAGATCTCCGGACAAAAGTATTTGCTAAAGTAGAGAGTTTTTCCCTGGAAGAATTTGATGAAAAAGGGACATCCTCTCTTATAATTAGAACAACCAATGACATTACTCAAATTCAGCAATTGGTAGTGACCATGCTCAGAATGTTCTTAAGGGCACCATTGCTTTTTATTGGCGGCATTATTATGGCAGTTATAAAAAATGCTAAATTGTCATTGGTTTTTGTGGTTATTTTACCAATTTTAGTCATTATCATTTTTTTAATTGCCAAGAAAAGCATGTTTCTTTTTAAATCAATGCAAATTAAATTAGATAAGCTTAATCTGGTTCTTCGGGAATATTTAACCGGTATACGAGTTATTCGAGCATTTAATCGGGAAGATTATGAAAAGAAAAGATTTCATAAAGCCAATCTTGATTTGACAGAAACGGCGAAAAGGGTTAATAAATTAATGGCTATTTTAATGCCTCTAATGATGTTAATTTTTAATTTGACAACTGTAGCAATTATTTGGTTCGGAGGTATACGAATTAATGAAGGTAATATGCAAGTGGGAGATTTAATGGCGTTTATCCAATATGCATCACAGATTCTATTTTCTTTAATTATGGTTTCAATGATGCTTATCATGGTGCCTCGAGCATCAGTGTCAGCAATTCGAATTAATGAAGTTTTAGATGTCGAACCGAAAATTAAGGATCCAATTATCGCAGAAGAGAACAAATCAAAGATTAAAAGTAACATGGCATCAGAAAAAGAAAAAAGAGGTTATCTTGAATTTGATGAGGTTAGCTTCTGTTATCAGGGAGCAGAAGAACCGGCTATTGAAAAAATTTCCTTTAAGACCAATCCCGGTGAATTGACCGCAATTATCGGAAGCACAGGTTCCGGTAAATCAACATTAATTAACCTCGTACCGAGATTCTATGATGTAACATCAGGTCGTATTTTAGTCGACGGTGTCGATGTACGGGAATTAACTCAAAATAAATTACGTACCAAAATTGGATTAGTTCCTCAAAAAGTAGTTCTTTTTGCGGGCACTATTGCAGAAAATATTGGTTTTGGGTCCAATAATTTATCTCGAGATGAAATGGTTAGAGCCGCCGATATTTCTCAAGCATCTGAATTTATTTCTACCATGAAACAAGGTTATGATTCTAAAATAGCACAAGGCGGAACTAATATATCAGGGGGGCAGAAGCAACGACTGGCTATTGCCAGAGCTTTTGCCAAACATCCTGAAATTTATATTTTTGATGATAGTTTTTCCGCTTTAGATTTTAAAACAGGGGCAAAATTACGGGTAGCGATTAAAAAAGAGACAAAAAACGATACGGTTTTGATTATTGCCCAGAGGGTGACTACGGTAATGGATGCAGACCAAATTATTGTTTTAGATGAGGGTAAAATTGTAGGTATAGGTAAACACCAGGATTTACTTATAACCTGTAAAGCCTACAGAGAAATCGTAGCCTCACAACTATCAGAAGAGGAATTGAATTAACATGAGTGAAAAAAGTATAAAACAAAGAACACCCATTAGGGGATTTGGACGAGGTCCCGGAAGTCACCGAAGTATGGGTATGCCGGTAGAAAAAGCCAAAGATTTCAGAGGAACTTTAAGACGATTACTTGATTATTTAAAACCTCATCGAATGAAGCTTATTATTACCTTCCTGGCGGCTGTAGTCGGTACGGCTTTCGGTATTATCAGTCCAAAAGTTATGGGGCAGGCAACGACTAAAATATTCGAAGGTTTTCTCCTAAAAATGAAAAATGTTCCTAATGCGACTATTGATTTTAATTATATTTTAAATATTATATTTATCTTAATCGGGCTATATGTCATTAGTTCTGTTTTCAAATATATTCAGCAATATATTATGGTTGGCATTGCTCAAAAAACCGTTTACGATATGAGAAAAGATATTAACTCTAAATTGTCACGATTGCCTTTAAAATATTTTGATGGAAAAACTCATGGAGAAATACTCAGTCGAGTGACCAATGATATCGACACTATCAGCAATACGCTTCAACAAAGTATTACGCAATTGATTACTGCCATAGTAACCCTGGTTGGAATTGTGGTTATGATGTTAACTATTAGCCCGCTGTTGACTTTAATTGTTTTTGTTACTTTACCTTTAAGTTTTTTGGTTACTAAAATTATTGCCAGGCAATCACAAAAATTCTTTGCCAGGCAACAAAAACTTTTAGGTCAATTAAATGGCCACGTGGAAGAAATGTATACCGGTCACAAAATAGTCAAAGTCTTTAATTATGAAAAGCAATCCATCAATAAATTTAATAAAGTGAATAATAAACTGTATGATGCCGGATGGAAAGCTCAATTCATATCGGGGATCATTATGCCTTTGATGATGGCCATTGGTAATCTTGGTTATGTTTTTATTGCTATTTTAGGTGGGATATTTGTTGCTAAAGGAACGATATCCCTTGGTAATGTACAGGCATTTATTCAATATTCCAGGGGATTTACCCAACCAATCGTTCAAACAGCTAACATCGCCAATGTTATTCAATCAACGATTGCAGCAGCTGAGCGTGTTTTTGAAGTTCTTGATGAATCCGAGCAAATACCGGATAAAAAAGGAAAGACTCATTTAGGAAAATCCGAAGGTAATATAAAATTTGAGCATATCAAATTTGGATACAACACAGAAGAAATTCTCATAAAAGATATGAATATCGAGGTTAAAAAAGGTCAAACAATTGCTATTGTAGGTCCTACCGGAGCTGGAAAAACAACATTGGTTAATTTATTGATGCGTTTTTATGAGATTAATGATGGGAAAATAACTTTTAACGGAATAGATATTCGTGATATGAAACGTGGTGAATTGAGAAATATTTTTGGAATGGTTCTTCAAGATACCTGGTTGTTTAAAGGAAGTATTAAAGAGAATATCGCCTATGGTCGGGAAAGTGCCACGGAAAAAGAAATTATTCTTGCCGCAAAAATGGCCTATGCTGATCACTTTGTAAGGACGCTTCCGGATGGCTATGATACTATTATTAATGAAGAAGCCAATAATCTTTCTCAAGGTCAAAAACAATTACTAACCATTGCCCGGGCTATTTTGGCGAATCCAACTATATTGATTCTTGATGAAGCGACAAGTAGTGTCGATACCAGAACAGAAATTCATATTCAAAAGGCAATGCTTGCCCTTATGGAAGGAAAAACCAGTTTTGTGATAGCTCATCGCTTGTCCACTATTCGGGATGCCGATTTAATTTTAGTGATGAATGAAGGTAGTATTATTGAAAAAGGAACTCACAAAGAATTACTGAACCAAAATGGATTTTATGCTGATCTATATAATAGTCAATTCGTTGGAGGATAGTGGGGTCAGAGTGGATAGGAGAGAGAAAAAGGAGAAAAAGGGGTCAGGTCTCAACATTTGACATAACTTCTTCCTATCATTGAAATTAATTTGATGATAAAATCATATTTCTAACTATTTTTGTGAACTTGTGAATCCTCGTACAATAAGCATACATGTGACAGGGGACGTTTCGTTTGTCTTATTTAAATCAATAAGAAAAGTTTATAAGTTCAATAATCTGACAACTTTTAACGGAAAATCCAAAGAAGTCGGGGAGTTACTTATTCAGGGTGTTGAGGTATTAAGTCTTATCATAGATAGACGTCCTAAAGA
>CAZMLS010000143.1:0-4619 GCA_964567215.1 uncultured Atribacterota bacterium
TCTTGTAAATCCATTTTGTCTTGAAATTCTATTTCACTCATATAATCACGTCCTTTTTTCGGACCCGGCCAACATGATTAAAAGGAGAAGGACGTCAACCCTTAACCACGCCAGCCAGGCTAAAGCAGTTATTTCTAACTGCCTATATATCTTTTAGCTTACCAATCATCAATAAAAAATTTTCTGTCCACTCAGAGGCAAAATTGACCCCTTTACGGGTAGGAATATAATCATCATCAACCTTTATATATTGCCGGAGATCAACTCTCTCTACTCCTTTAAATTCTCCGATAGATAAAACCAGCTTTTTATTATCGGTAACTTCTAATTCTGCTAAAACTTTCATAGATTGCACCACCTTATTTTTTTATAACCTTGCAATTTTATAAACTCGTGGTAAAATAAATACGCAAAAAGCGATTGCAAAAAGCGATTGCAAAAAGCATAAGTATTTTAGCGAATACAGTTTTAGAAAGAGAAAGATTTTTCCGGATCTTTCTCTTTCATTTTATAAGGCTATTTTAATAGTCTTTTTTTTATTTATACATCACCTAAGCATACAAACGGACTAACAACCGTGGAGCCGTCTAAAAGCGTTAAAGTATCACTTACAGTCGGTTGACCGTCTGTATTGAGAACCATTCTCCAAGAAGTCTGATCATCTCTAAAACCTTCATGGATTGAGCTTTCAAGTTTTATTCCTTCTTTTAAAAGGATTCCATAAGCCGAAAAATCATAAAGGCCTAAACAACCGGCAGAACCTAAAGCCGGAACCTTCTCAGTAAATAAAACTTCTTTACCTAATAAAGTAAATTTTCCATTTTGCTCTTGAAGCACCTTAACATGATCGCCACCAAGCCCAACTTCAATACTTAGTTTCATTAATTGCGGTAGAGTCGATATAGAGGCCACCCAAACAGCATTTTTAAAACTTCCCGGAGCCAATTGTGAAAAAATATTTACAATATTATTATATTCAATAGTCGAGGCAGTCTGTTCGGTTTCTTTTGCTTGAGTTATAAGAGCAGGGGAATTTAAAACACCTAAAGGTTGACCTGCTCCGGTCCCCTGAAGGTAGGCGTAATCACTATAAAACACAACTGATTTACCAAAAGCCCCACCTATAACATCATTTAAAGGGATTCCTGACTCTTGAATTAATTCATCTGAACTTTTGGTATAGCAAACCAATTTATGAACCTTCATAGAAATTGCCCTAAATTTAGGATCGGTTTTCTGTTTTTCTCCGGCTTCTTCTGTCCATTGAGCAGTTACTCCGGCTATTCCAGAAGTCGAATGATTCAAATCACTAAAAGCAGGAATTTTCATGGTCCGGCCTTTCCCAGCTCCTAAACCATAAACCGAAGCCCTGGGTAATACGATCGCATCTTCTATGGAATTATTAATTATCTTTTCGCTAAACTCGTCAGGTAACAAAAATCCACCTTCCGAACCTACACCACCGGCTAAATCTTTCAAACGGGGATCGAATCCGCTTTTGATTGCACCTAATAGATCTTCATAGTCAGAAAAATTGCTTTTAGAAATATAAGATTTATTAAAAATCTGCTTATAAGTTTTCCCTTGACCTGCTTTATTCGTTGATTTTACTTCATCATCACCATCATGAGGTCGAGTCGTTTTATCTATTGAAAGATATTTTTCAAGCCCTTTGTCGATAGATTCCTTATATTTGGAATTTTCAGGATTATCGATTCCGCTTTTATTGCAGTTTGTATTCCCTTGATGATATCTTATTCTATCGGCAACAAATTCCGATAATTTTTGAGTACTTATTGACATAATATTACCTTCTTTCTTATTTTTTTGTTTTGACCTTTTGTAATCTTTTACTTCATTTTTTGGTTTAACTTCAATACATTTTTTACTACATTTTTTGATTCTTAAGGTCAGTACTGCGTTTTTTACTTTGTTTATTACTTCGTTTTTTCATACAGCGTTTATTTTATTGTCTTTTATGTTAAAATCTATTTATATAGATTGTAGATTACTGCCAGGGAGACGAGGCCCTGGCATGACATAAGAAGAACTTAATCAATAGGCAGATGAGGACCGGGACCTATTGACCATTTACCCGGCAACTATATAAAAGTATCAAAATTTTTCTTAGTCATTTTCTCATTTTTACATTCTTTGAGAATTTTTTTAAGATCTTCATATCTTTTTTTAGTCTTTTTATAAACTTTTTTACTGTTTAGCCAATTAATTGGATATTTGCTTTCAAGATCATTTAAAATCTTTTCCATCTTTTGTAAATTTTTTTCAGAACCATTAATTAAATCGGATTCCAATGTCTTATAATCTTTAAAAGTTAAATCTTCTATCTTTTTCAACTTTCCATTTACGATAAAATATTCAAGATTTTCTTTAGACACAAACCAACTTTTCCCAATTTTAATGGCTGATAAAATATCTTTTCTAAAATAATCGTTAACTGTTATTCTGGATAGTTCAAGAATTCCACAAACAGATTTAGTATTAAAATATTCAATTCCACCGATAACCTTATCGGGATTTTCTAAAATATTAACAGTCATAAAATCACCTCTTTAATTAGCTTAATATATTTTATCATATCTATATATATTTTGTCAAAATTATTCTTATCCGGTTAAAAATTCTTTACTGTTTCCCACCCTGCATTTTCTATATCATTATCTTGATTAATATAAAAATAAGGGATTGATTCATCTTCACCACTTGCATTAAAAACACCGGTTGCAATTGCATCTAAAATATCACCGTGGCCGTCTGAGTCCCGGGAATGAGCAATAGAAAGAGCATTATTCCGGCCATAAAAACCAATCGTATTTTGTAAAGCCTTCTTGATCCCCTGGATATCCGGCAAATACAATCTATTACCTAACATCAAAGATTTTAAATTTACAAATATTTCAGTTAGAGAAGGCCTAATTTCGACTTTAAGCCCTATTTTTTCAAGAGCATTTTGCACCCAACCTTTAGCGTATCTATCAATTGAAACTTTAGTTATATTATAAATTCCCATTATTTTTTCAATATCGGCCATTATTAAATCACCGTCCTTTATATCCCAGGTTACCGCTTTATCAATATAAACATCTGTTTCCTGATTATGGCATATTGCTAAGGCAAATTTATCACGTCCGGCCAGCCCTGAAGCGTCTATCCCGGCATAATATTGTAATTCTTCTTTATAAGGTAGATCACCGGCTAATTTTAAAGCATTAACAATAATTTCATAACTAAAAAAGGCTTCTAACTTTTCGCTAAATTGAGCCTCAAATTCTCTTAAATATGAGTTTATATCCCTTTTCTTTTCTTTCTCTAAAAACTTATGATCTACCAGGGGATTCATAAAGAGCGTGGGAGCTTGAGCGGTAAGTCGGCCAGGGACCATAAAACCTTCATCAAAGAAGTTAAAAAATAAACCTTGTTTTGCTGCAGGCGTACTGATCATTATTAATTTACAGCCCGGGAATTGCACCTGTCGAGGCCTAAGAGCGTTAAATATTGTTTCATCTGCTTTAGCACCCTCAGTATAGAAATGAGCTATTTCATCAAAGATAAGGCAGGCTATCGGCAAGCCCCGGCCAGCGGTAGAGTTACAAGGCAAGGAAATAATTTTCATATTGTTTTTAAGTGTTAATTCTGATTGTGTAGAGTCTTTTATAAGGCCTCTTAAATGATAAGAATTTTCCATTAATCGAAGGCAGTTTGCACCTATAATCATTTCACTTTGTTTTTGTCGAGTGCTTACCACTACAATATAACCGGATTCACCTTTATTAAGATATTTAGCCCATTTTGAGCGGGTCGCCTCATATATAGCTATAATCGAACCACAAATCGATTTGCCTGATCTTGCCCCAAGTGCTAAAACGGCTTCGCTTTTTTCTTCTCCGGCTTCAAATTCTTTCTTATTCTTAGTTAATTTATAATAGATTTTTAACTGATCATCATTTAAAGGCAAGCCATAAATAACTCTAAGAATAACTTCTTGAGCCGGTCGCTTTTCAAAACTTATATTTAGATAGTTTGGATCAGTCGCAAATTCAATTATATTTAAGTCCTGAAGTTTTTTAGCCTTCTTAATAATTGCCGGTAAAGTTCCCGGAGTTTTACCTCTTTTAAGGTTAGCTAATTGTTTAGCTCTGGCCTCTGGATCTCTACTTATAAATGAGCTTTTTTTTCTGTATTTTGCGATATTACCACCGCCTTTTTTTAGTGATTAAATAACCGGTCAAAGAAGCCACGAATGACGCCTTTGTCCTTTGGTTTATTATCTAACTGTAAAACTTGTTCTTGTAACCTTCCGATTAATATATTCGTTTCCCTTTGTCTATCAAGTAATTCACCAATTTGTTTATCTTTTTCCTCTAACTGTTTTATAAAAACTGATATAATGTCATTTTGAGCGGTCACCTGTCCGGTTATGTCCAGCCTTAGACTTTCAACAGCTGATTTGCTAAACCGATATTCAACCGCTCCTTTTTTGCTTTTTATCTTCTTAGGCTTTAGTTTTCCAGCTCTTATCCATCGTGAAATTGTCCTTTTACTTTTACCTAATAGATTTACAACTTCATTTAAAGTAACGTTACTTTCCCCCTTCATTATTC
>CAZMLS010000144.1:0-4542 GCA_964567215.1 uncultured Atribacterota bacterium
CCGCCATATGCCGTACCGAAACCAAGCATAGATTCCCCTTTTGAATCATATTTTCGCACTCTGGGAGCATACTGTATAGTCCGCCTACCCTAATATATCCACCAGTTCGATACAAAACCCAAGTTGGCATATTAAAAGGTCCTGTGTTTGTTCCTACGCTGTGATGAAAGCTACAATATTTCCAATTTATTGTATCTTGGGGAACCCAATATTCAAAATAATTAGTACCCTTAACATATATGATTATAAAACGTGGATCTCCTTGGTCAGCGTACTGGAATGGATTATATCCGTCACCGTAGTCTCTTGCGTCACCTGACCATATAAAAGAACTACCAATAATCAGACCTTCAATTTGTAATTCTGCCCCAAGATCTGTTACATAGATATTACTTTTTGTTACTCTGATACTTTGAGGACGCTGGAGACTTGAAATACTGCGGAGGCGCTTACCTTGTGAGCTATATTCCCTTGCAGATCCGCTAAAACTGCCTGTGCCACTAATAGGCCTGCCCTCATCAACTACATATACGCTCCCAATACTACCTCTATTAACTACAAAACCTAGCTGGCAAACCGCCAGCATACCTCCTTATGTCTTTAATGTCCTTTATGTTGTCTGTTATTATTTTACTCGCTGCTTTTATATCCGGGATATCCGGACTTTCCATTTGCGACATAGACACCATATCCATTTCAAAAAATCCCGTTTCTACCTGGGATGTTTTGGACCTGAAATCCCACATTCTCTGAGATACCACTGTTCCCACAGGCTCCTGATGCCATGAGCTTGAGGCTGATACAATAAATGTTCCAACAGGAGAAAAGCCAATAATGTTTTTTAGGGTTAATGTTATTGCCGTTCTCTTCTGAGCATACCATGCCCTAGCCAACGCAGCGATTGTCCGTAAACGCGCACTATCATCCCTTATAATGCCATCCCCTTCATATCTAACCAATTCGCCGTCTATGATATCAATGACCGTTCCCTTTAAAATATATGACAATTCAGCATCTTCAACATTAATAATTAAAGTCCTTGCTGATTCCGATGCTACGTTTTCACTTACATCAACCTCAACAGCCAGATAGGTATCTGTTTTGGCGCAGACAGTTGCAATGAGTGTTTCATAATCAACGTCAGGATTGTTCGCGGATGGATTTGCGCCGTCCCAACTATTTAACGCCATTTCATGACGAGGGCTTCCCTGCAATTCAATTCCCATTTCCCTGTCCAGCATTCTAACCTGTATATTTGATCCGATTTCCGCATCAGCTAATTTATCCACAAAGAAATATAAGGTACCTGAGTCGCTATCCTCTACATCTACCTTGACTGCTGCGAAAGGTCTTCTATATTCAGGCTCTGAATTTGATGGATTTTGATTCTCCGGAGTATCTTCTGCATAATCGTAACCTTTAAGTAGAGGCAGTTCCCGTTCCAATATCCTGTTGAAGTTCCAGATAGGAGTAGAATTTACTATATCCAGGGACCCGTCTTTTTTTATTGTAGGTGAAACTATTTTCCCGTCTATTGTCCAATCCCAATCACTTGGGATCCTGAAAGTCGTATATACCCGTTCAAATTTATCTGCTCCTCTGGCGCTATCATTTACCTTGGCATCTTCGTCTAAGAATGGAACTTTATATTCCTGCTCTAAAGCATCAGTCCAGCCATTCTCAAGAGTATCACTGGCATATTCAATAGTAAAACATGTCTTTATCCTCTCTCCCCTGACTATTATTTTGTCATATTTCGTTGAAGTAATAAGCCTGATCAATGCCTGCTCAATATCTATTGCATTATCAAAGGTCATTGTTGCCTGTTCCTGATTTGGCGGTATTACAACATCCCCGACTGATATCGGCTTTTCAAAAACACTGAAAATATGGATTGAGACATTACTGCTTCCTATTGTTCTTATGCACCAGCCTAATCCCCTGCGTCTATCTATGAGTTTATTCATGGCCTGCCTTACTGTTAATCCTTCCATGCGCTGAACGGTTTTTATACTGTCCAGAATCTCGTATTGGCCGCCAAGAGTAAAGGTTATACCTCCTGGCTGATGATACTTCAGGATATAATTCAATATATCCAGATGGCTCCATTCCTCTCCTTCGCTTGAAAACTCATAAACTTCGTCTGTATTTATATCTGTGGACCTGTTTCCGAGTAATGTAGAACCCCGGGTATGCCTTTCATTAAATGTTGGAGTCCATCCGATATTGATTGTCTCAGAAACTCCCTTACAGCGCGCTCCTGTTATAGCAACCCTGTCAAGTAGATGTTCCAGACCATAAGCTGTTATATGTTGATCTCCCTTTGGTGTAACCGTGGATCCATGCATGTCATATTCGTTATCCTGTATGATACCGGTCCATATAACATAAGTCCCATTACTGTCTGCTCTGACTATCTGCACATAGTAATCAGCCAGATTTTTTGGCTTTGAATCAGTAAAGGTTGTTTTATCCTCTCTCTTGATGTTTCCGTAATGATGTATCAACTCAGCCCTAGATACGCTGGGATTCGCCGATTCTGTCGCTTTGATAGGCTCTAAATAAGAAACTGTCTTCCATTTATCTGCCCAGTTTTTCTTTATCCTGCAAATTATCTGTATTTTTTCCTGTATCTTTGGGATTGTGATTGGTTTTATTTGTATTCTGGCCATATTAATCCCCCTGTTTTTGTTCTGCAATATCCTTAAAGAATATTCCTGCAGGTTCTGTCTTATCCGGACCGCTTGTTGAGGCAGTTGTAGTAGAGATATCAGTATTTGTGCTATCTACATTAACAGGCCCGGCATCAATTCTTCTGGTCCTGACTATAATCTTTATTGTTTTCCCATCATCAAAAGCATCACTCAGCCAGTCCAGCTTTGCTATTCCATCTACCTTAACCATATCAACCGCAGTAGGAGTATCAACATCCGGATCAGGGTCAGATCCATCATCTGTTAAATAAATTAGGAATTGCGTTGCTTCTTCGCTGTCTTCTAAATAATAATAATTAGCTGCTACCCTGACTTTCCCATCCACATCAGGCGTCAATGCAATATCTAAAGATGAAGGCTCTGATGGCACTGTTGCTTCTGCTGCTCCATCTGCGTCTACTACAAACGTCCATTCTGCTATATTTCTGGAAAGCAAGTCCCATTTATTTCTTTTTCTCAGGACAAAGTAATAAGTATGATCTGCATCTAATGCCGGCGTATCATGCGGTAGGGTTGTAAAAGTTTCCAATGGCGCGCTGTCAAAGTCCGGAGAATCATCTGTTCCCACATATAATTCATATCTTTCGAGATCATCATCCGCAATACGATATTGCCCTTTTGCTGCATGCTGGAATATTCCTAAAATTCGACATGCTCCCCTGCCCAGCCATTCCCTGGATACATAAATAAGCTTATATTTTCCTCTGCCTAGAGATGTAAATGCTGCCTTAACGCTATGTCTACCCCTGCCCAGCCAGGTATAATCAGATAGATATAAAATGCTATCGTTTATAACAGGAGATTCCCCATCATCATTCTTAACTTTAAAATATACAACCTTCTCCCCATATCCTTCTGATAACGTGAAACTTGGCCCAGTAGCATATGTCAGCCATCCAGTGCCTGCATAAGTAACTACTATTTTAGTAAGTATATTATTTATCCCTGGGTTTTCCTCCTCTGTCCCATTACCTAAATTATAAAGCAAACTGATTTCGTTTTCCGTTAGAACAAAATTATAAAGTCTAGCATCATCAATATTTCCATCTAAATATCTTCCCTCAAATGTAGATGCTCCGATTTCTAGATCTGCTCCGCCCACATAGAAACTTCCTCCAGCGCCCGCAGTTCCTCCTTCGTTATCTATATATGCTTTTGCATTTACTCCATTATTAATAATAACAACATGTGTCCATGTAGATAAAGGTATATTCCCTTTGCCTGCCCCAGCTAGTACATTGCTCCCTGTTGTTGAATATGCTAAACCAACTGATCCTGTAGGTTGTATCTCAATCAAATAAGACAAATCACTCGCTTGCCATTTACTAAATATGCGAGCAGTTACTGCCGGATATGCATTCAAATAAACCCAGAATGAAAACGAAACTGCATTTGTAACATCCAGGCTGGCGCTATCTGGAACGATAATTATATCTGTGCTTCCATTAAAAGTTAATGCATCATTGATTTTGCCTGCAGTGCTTATATCTTCTGTATTTTGATCAGCAGCTCCATCATTACTTCCTGCACTATCAACCACATTTTTTGTTGCTAATTTATCATTCATCTTCCACTGAGAGACAGGAGAGGCGACTACTCCGGTACTTCTTATCTCCACCCTCAGCCATCTATTATTGGCAGCTGTGATACTGCCGGTTATTCCATCCTGCCAGGCTCCGTAACTTGCTCCGGCTAATCCACCCTCAGTTGCTGCGGATTTACTTCTAAATTGGATATCTTCAGAACTCTGCAGGGTCAAGCTAAATAATTCCCAATCCACAGAACTTCCGGCGTCAAAATCCTGAACTTTATTGCCGGCAGAAGCGAG
>CAZMLS010000145.1:0-4489 GCA_964567215.1 uncultured Atribacterota bacterium
GTTGCCTTTGGAAAAGCGGGTGAGGGTAGAGCCAACGAAGAGAGTATGGTAGAAGCTATAAAAATGGCTATAGATTTTGCGAAATAGACTAAGATAATATATTGCTATCTAGTTAGCCCAAGTTTCGAAATAATCTCCTAAAATCACCAGATTTTAGCCTATTTATACACCTAGAACCCCATAATAATGGGGTTTTCTGTATTAATGTTGAAATGTAGTGACCTAATAAATATAATAGGTTAAATATATGTTGACAGAAGGATTGTTTCATTATGTAATAATGTTATGTTTATTAGGCAGTATAAGACTAAAAATAAAAAGACCGGTAAAGTATATATTAAGCATCAGCTGGTTTTAGCATACAGGACAGAGGCCGGACCAAGGCAGAGGATCATAATGAATCTTGGCAAGGTCAAGCTTGAAAAAAGCCAGTGGAGAAGGCTTGCCTTTGCATTAGAAGGAAGGCTTTCCGGGCAGCAAGCTTTAACGGAAGAGCCTGAAATTTCTGCTGCAGCTGCCCAAATTATGAAAAATTATGAATTTTATAAGATACAGAAAAAAAGAAAAGAAAGTAAGGGTAAATTTTTATCTATTGATCTTGAAAGTGTAGGAACTACTGCCTGCCGCTCCCTTGGACCTGAACTTGTAGCCTATGGTGCCTGGGAAAATCTTTCTATGGACAATATACTTAGAGCCGCAGGACTCAAAAGGCAAAATATAGAGCTTGCAAAAGCAGTGATTACAGCAAGACTCCTATCACCTGGAAGTGAAGCCCATACACAGAGGTGGATAAAATATAGATCATCAATAGCTGAATTAATAAATACCGATCTTTTAAATACTAAAAAGGATTCAGTTTACGAGATCAGTGATATATTACTATATTATAAGGATGAGATTGAAAAGCTTCTAAGAGAAAAGGAAGCTACACTCTTCCCCACGGATTCCACCCTTTTTCTATACGATCTTACAAATACCTATTTTGAAGGAGTCTGTAAAGGCAACAGTATTGCCAAAAGAGGGGATTCAAAAGAGAAAAGAAGTGATTGTAAACTTGTCACCCTTGCACTTTTAGTAGATAGCCAGGGGTTTCCTGTATTTTCCCAGATTTATGAGGGGGGAAAATCAGAGCCTATAACACTTTTAGATGTCCTGGATAGATTAGAAAAAGATGTAGATAAAACACTTCTTACTATTAGTCCTACAATGGTAATGGATAAGGGGATTGCAACAAAAGACAATATTGCACTTTTAAAAAAAAGAGGATATGACTATCTGGTAGTAGAAAGGCGCAAAGTACAAGAGGATTACCTGGAAGAATTTGCAAAGGCAAAAGATACATTTGAAAAAATAATAAAAAAAGATAACACCATTTATTTTAAAAAGATTAAAACAGAAAGCGGAGCAAGACTCCTTACCTTAAGCGAAACAAAAAAAGAAAAAGAAGAGGCTATGGATACACTGAAGGAAAATAGATTCTTAGAGGATATAGCAAGCCTTAAAAAATCTATTAAAAAGGGAAATGTCCGGCTAAAAGAGAAGGTAGGAAGAAGAATTGGAAGAATTATGGAGAGGTATCCCACTGTTGCAAAATATTATGATATAACCTTAGTACTGGACAAAAGTCAAAAAGAAGCAGTAACAATAAAGGCTACCAAGAAAAAAACAAGGGACGATAGAAAGATTCTAACCGGCTGCTATATAATAGAGACTACCCATAAGGATATGGACCCAGAAGAGATATTAAAATCATATACCATGCTTACAAGGGTGGAAAAGGCCTTTCAGTCGCTAAAGACCGATCTTGGCATACGTCCGGTCTACCACCAGAAGGCCGAACGTACCAAGGGGCATCTTTTTATTTCAGTACTAGCTTATCATCTACTCAATAGTATTGAGGTAAACCTTAAAGATAAAGGATGCACAAAAAAATGGTCCACCATAAGAAGGCAGTTGTCTACCCATATGCGTACTACAGTTATTATGACTGATAGAAAAGGGGGTATTCATCATATTAGAGTTTCATCTACGCCTGAATCCAGCCACCAGGAAATATATAATTTGCTTGACCTAAAGGATCCTCTGAAGAGGATCCACTTGAAACTTTAGAGGTTGTAGTGACCAAAAAAGGTCACAAAAATACGCTATAGTGGGGTTTTATGGTTTTTTATCGAAAGATGGGTTAGGAGGTTTGTTGTAATGAAGGATTTTGTTTTTCAAATGCCTCGTAAGATTGAGGTTGGTTTTTCTAAAAGTAGAAACCTATCTAAAATAATTAAACAAATGAAACTTAACAAGGTATTAATACTTGTTGATTACAATTTAAAAAAGTTGGGGATAGTTGATTATATATTTAATAATTTAAAAGAGGAAAATATTTCTTTTACAGTATTTGATAATATAAAGAATGAACCAACGATAACCGAAATAGATCAGGCTATCAATGATTTGAATATTGCTTCTAATTACGATGGCATCATTGCTATTGGTGGTGGTAGTACAATTGATATGGCTAAATTATTGGCTATATCTGGTAGTATTGAGGGTTCTGTAAGGAATTATATAGGAACGAATTTGATTAATAAACCCGGTATTCCATTAATTATTCTCCCTACAACTTCAGGTACAGGTGCCGAAGTTACACCTAATGCTATAGTTAAGGATAAAAAAAAGGAATGGAAAAAAGGTATAGTCAGTCCTTACCTAATACCGGGTTTGGTTATTCTTGATCCTGAACTTACATTTTCAGTTCCACCAAAGATTACTGCTGAGACGGGGATAGATGCCTTTACTCATGCGATTGAATGTTTTATTTGCAAAAAATCAAATCCAATGAGTGATTTATTTGCTTTGGATTCCATGAGATTAATCAGTAAATATCTTCGAAAAGCTGTTAGAAATGGAAGCGATAAAGAAGCAAGGTACTATATGGCGCTTGGTAGTCTTTACGGAGGGATAGCCATTACAAATTCCGGTACAGGAGGAGTACACGCTCTGGCTTATCCCCTTGGTGGAAAGTATAATATCAGCCATGGATTATCCAATTCAATTCTTCTGGCTGACATAATGGAATTTAATTCAAAAGCAGTTCCAGAAAAGTTCATTAAAGTTGCTGATATAATGGAAATTAGAACTACTAATTTTCCCAAAGAAAAAATCGTAAAATCTGTTGTGGATGAAATTCGAAAATTAGTTAATGATGTTGGTATTGCTATTGAAGGATTCGAAGTTTCTGAAAAGGACCTAGATAACCTTGCAATGCTGGCTATGTCTGAGCAGCGCCTTTTAAAAAATAATCCACGATCTATTGAATATTTAGATGCAAAAAGAATATATCAAAAAGTCCTTGCAAAATAGATAGAATTTTCTGAAAGGCACAAGTCTAACTAATAAAGGAGGTGATAGTTTGAAAATTCTGCTTTAGTTTTTTCAATTTATCTTAAATTTAGAAAATAAACAAGGAGGTTTAAAAAATGTTTTTTAGAAGTAAAAAAACTTGTGTAATTAAAAATTCGTTGATATTTTCAGTATTGGTAATTTGTATATTATTTTTCTTTACTTTAACTATCTATGGAGAATCAATCGATTTGGTTGCGGCTACAATTAATCCTGAGGGCGGTTACTTAGCGAGATCTTTAATTGAATTTGCTGAAAAGATAGATGAGAGAAGCAATGGACAGTTTAAAACGAAAGTTTTTACTTCAGGACAACTAGGCGATGCATCAAGCCTATATGAATCAGTGATACAAGGTAATCTTGACATAATAATGACTGATATAGGTTGGTTTGTTGAGCAAAACCCTGTGTTTGAAATTTTAGAAACTTGCTATCTTTTCAAAAATAGAGAACATTTTAAAAGTATCTTTAATACTCCTGGAAAGTTAGAATATTTTGAGAATTTACTTTTAGAAGACCCAGGACTTAAAATGTTATATTATACTGGTGGTTCAGAAAGAGATATTATAAGTACTTTCCCCATTCGTTCAATAGATGATTTAGATGGTAAAACAATGAGAAGTAAGTCTACTTCAACAGAGATGGAATGGTGGAAATTGTTAGGAGCAAATCCGATCCCAATTGCGTTTAATGAATTATTTACCGCTTTGCAAACTGGAGTAGTTTTAGGATCTCAAAACTCTCCTGATGCAATGATAAGAATGCGTTTCGTAGAAGTGTGTAAATACCTAGCAAGAACCCAACACTATCTCCAAACACTAGCAATAGTAATGAATAAAAGTAAATTTGATTCTTTACCAGAAGAGTTACAGAAAATTATTTTAGAAGTAGCTAAAGAGGTCCAATTAAAATACATCGATATAGGTTTTGATGAAGTTGATGGAAATATTAAAACTATTAAAGAGGAATATGGTTTAGAAATAACCTATCCAGACAAAGAACCTTTTATAGAAATATCTCGTAAACAAATGTGGGATTTAGCCGAGAAATACAAAGTTACTGACATAGTTAAAGAGATTTTTGAATAAAAAGA
>CAZMLS010000146.1:0-4377 GCA_964567215.1 uncultured Atribacterota bacterium
TGGAAAGATAGATATAGTTTAATTTTTGGTTCTGTTCCGGAGGGGCGCAGGCAATACCAGGAGCCATCGGAAAAGATAATTTTTAAAACATTAGAAGGAGGTAAATCAAGATTGCTGGTTTTTGGTAATGATGGATTTTTTAAATCCAGGCTTTTTCCCGTGAGTATATCATCAATTCGAGTAATTTTTATATCTTTAATCTGAGGAACTTCTTTTCTAAACTCTTCCATAATTACTGTCATCTTCTTCTCCCCTTCCTGACCTTCCAGGTAAATGGATTGCTGTCCTTCTTCGTAGTAACCGTATTTCTTATAAAGATTTTCCAAAACCTGAAGTAAATTTAACCCCTGTTTATAGTAAAAAGCGGCCATTTCAGAAATGAACATAGCAGACATTACAGCATCTTTGTCGCGGACAAAATCTCCGGTCAGGTAACCGATACTTTCTTCGTAACCGAAGAGGAATTTTTTTCCTTCTTTTTCCTGTACATTTTTTTGCATATTACAGATAAATTTAAAGCCGGTCAGGGTTTCGTAGGTGTCCACACCAAAGTCATCAGCAATGATTTTGGACATATCGCTGGTAACAATTGTTTTTACAATAAATCCGTTTGAGGGGAGTTGGTTTAATTCTTTTTTGCTGCTTAAGATATAATAGAGGAGTAAGACTCCTACCTGGTTACCGTTTAGGACGGTGTATGAGATTGCCGCGTCGCTTCGCTCCTCGCAATGACCGGAAAAATGTGGTTCCTCGCAATGACGGGAGGGATTTTTTACGGCCATTCCGATTCGGTCAGAGTCGGGATCTGTGGCAATTAGGATTTCCGCATTTACCTTTTGCCCTAACTTGATGGCCAGTTCAAAAGCTGCAGGGTATTCCGGATTAGGTGATTCTACAGTAGAAAAATCCGGGTCGGGCTCAGCTTGTTCTTCTACAACATAAATGTTTTTGAATCCTCGCTCTCTTAAAATTGTTCTTACAGGGATATTTCCTGCTCCATGAATGGGAGTGTAAACTATTTTGATGTTTTTATCAATTTGCCCTTCATCTCTAATAGAAAGTTCTTTTATCTTGTCTAAGTATACACGGTCTACTTCCTTGCCGATTATATTAAATAAACCTTTTTGAATAGCGATGGATTTATCAAGTTTTGAGATAAGAGAATAATCTTTTATTTTGTCTATTTGAGTAATTACTTTATCGGCAATCTCAGGGATTATCTGCCCACCATCGGGACCGTAGACTTTGTACCCATTATATTCAGGAGGGTTGTGGCTGGCAGTAATCACTATACCAGCTACGGCATGCAGGTGGCTTACGGCAAATGAAAGTTCAGGAGTAGATCTTATATCTTCAAATAAATATGTTTTAATATTATCCGCATTTAGAACGAGTGCTACTGTTTCGGCAAATTCCCGGGATTTATGGCGGCAATCATGGGCTATAGCCACGCCACGATCAAGATAGGCTTGCGGGTTAGAATGTTTTTGTGACTCATGAATAATATAATTGGCTAAACCTTGAGTAGCTCGTGAAACAGTATATATATTTATCCGGTTCGTTCCCATAGCAATTTTACCGCGCAAGCCTCCTGTGCCAAATTCCAGGTCTTTATAAAAACGGTCTTTTATTTCTTCTTCATTACCCTCAAGAGCACGCAGTTCTTCTTTAGCTTCGTCACTAAAATGTTCATTTTCTAACCAGAATTTATATTTGTCTAAGTAATTCAATTTTTTGAACTCCTTTTTTTAATTTATTATCAATAAAAGTAGCCAGGCGGGAATTAGCCATAATATTTTATCATCCTGTTCCATCTTCTGCAACAAATTTTTGTTAACTACTACCCCTTCTCTAACTTCATACTTTGTCATAAATTTAATTATCCCTTTCAAGTCTCTTGGTAAAATAGTATTACGATATTTAACCTCAATAGGCAAAAGAGATTTGCTGCCGCCTGTTCCTGTATCTAAATCAAGCACAAAGTCAACCTCTTCCTTTTCTCTCCAATAAAAAACCTTATCTTTTAAGAAACATCTGCCGATTAAGCTCTCTACTTTTTGACCATCTACTCTATTCTCGTTATTCCCTCCTCCAAAGACAGTAATTAAGCCACTATCGATAAGATGAACCTTCTGATTACTGCGAACCTGCTTTTCTACCGAAGGAGAATACTTTTTTATCCCGAAAACTAAAAATGATTCGATAAGATAATTTAAATACTTTAGGGTATATTCTCTGCTTAGACAAAGAGAATTAGCTATATTGGTAATGTTCATAATATCAGAAGAGTGACCGGATAGATAGAGGAAAAATTTTTCCAAAACCTGCGGTTTTTTTATTTCGTAAAGGTCTACCAGGTCTCGATAAATCACCTTTTCAATAACATCCTCTCGAAGAAGTCTCTGCCACAGAATAGGATTTTCTACCTCCAAAAGATGAGGAAATCCTCCCCGATTAAGATATTCGGTAAAAAGGATTTTAATTTTATTTTGATAGGGAATCAGCTGGTCGATTGGTGATGGGCTGTACGTGTCCGAAAAAAGACCTTTTACCCCTTTTGGTAAATTATTAGAAAGGGTGAAATTTTTCTGCAAGTTAAGAATAATTTTATCCAATTTTTTATCTTTTAACTGGCAGGATAAAAACTCATAAAAACTAAAGGGCAATATAAGCTCTTCTATTGTCCTGCCCATTAAAGATTCAGATCCTCTCTTGATAAGAGAAGCTGAAGAACCTGATAATATAAATTTAAGAGGATACTTTTTATCAAAATATTTTTTTATTTCAAACTGCCACCCCTTCCAGAAGTGAACCTCATCTAAAAAAAGATAAATTTTCTCATTGGGTTTTAATTCTATTACGGTTTTTTCTCTTAATTGTTCATAAACATCTAATATATCAGACAGGTTCATCTGTAAATCTGAGGAAGGGTTGGTGAGCACTCTTAATTCAGGATCATCACAGGAAAGGTAGATTATATTTTGAGCTGGTACTTTTCTTTTAGTAATTAATTCATCAATAATCTGATAAAGAAGGGTGGTCTTTCCTGTCCTTCGCGGCCCCTTAATAAGAATAACCCTATCCAATTTAAAATACTCAAGGAGCTTTTTTAATACCGGCCTTTGGAAAGTTAGCTTGAGGGAATCCGGGACTCTATGATCTATCCACCAGGGGTTATGGAAATATAAAAGTTTTTTCAGTTTTTCTTTGCCTTCAATATTTTTTATCATTCCATTTCCCTTTAATTTTGTTTCTATTTATTATATGGTGATTGAATTGCTAACTATAGTTTACAATATATTGGATTTTATGTCAACTCTGGTTTGCAATTGAAATTGCCGCTCGCACGTTCGGCAAGCGCGAAAGGACTAAGATGGATTCCCATTTTCATGGGAGTGACAAAGAAAAAAGCGGGACAACCCCCCCTTCCTCCGTCATTCCCGCGAAAGAGGGAATCTATCCCTGACAGGCGTCCCGCCTGTCTATTTCAACATTTCACTTAATAACATAACTTTTATTTCTATTATTTTTTTCAAAGTTTTATCATTGGTAATAAATATATCAGCTTTTGCCTCTAAGGAAGTAGCTATCTGAATAGCATCGGGAGTATTGATATTATAATTAGCTCTTAAGCTGGAGGCAATATCCGCAATATTTTCATCAAGGGTTTTCACTTGTAAATTTGGAAAGGTTTCAAATAATATTTTATATCTTTCGGTCAGAATTAAATTGTTCTCTCTTTTTGGTTTAACTAAAATTTCTAGTAAAGTTAAAATAGAAGTAATACCATTAAAATTTCCTTTTTCCAAACTTTCAAAAATAGAAAAAGTCAGGGGAGAATATACCCGATTCTCTTCGAAGTGATAGATAAAAACCATTGTATCCAGACCTATGGTCTTCCCTTTCAAATTTAACTCTTCCATGTTTCCCTTTCCTTTCGGACATATTCAGTTGCATCGATGCCTTGCCAAATTTCTTTTCCTAAACCTAAAGAATACTTAGCATAATTTTTGGGTTGGGGGTAAATAATTATTTTTTCATTATTGGCCTTTATAATTAATCTGTCTCCGGATTTAAGATTAATTTTTTTTCTTACCTCCTGAGGGATAACAATTTGATATTTACTGCTGACTTTTACCATATTCTTCATTTTTATACCTTCTTTTACTATATTGATTTACGTTTTAATTATAATATAAAGTAAAACGATTGTCAATAAAATAATCGCTAACAAATATCCGTTAGTCGTTAGCGTTAAATGTAAGATAATTTAGTTAGTTGGTTGCTTGGTTAACTGGTTGGAATAAAAATTATAAGACTGATCTTTAATTTTTGTTTTTTTAGGCCCTTCTTCGGTTTGAATCTGCAAATGCTGTC
>CAZMLS010000147.1:0-4367 GCA_964567215.1 uncultured Atribacterota bacterium
AGCACACTGTCAGTTATATTTACCGTAATTGTTGCACTCTGCATTTTTATTTATGCCTTTCTAACAATTATCTTTGTTATAGAAACCCGTAAAATGCGCAATGCGCAGACAGAGGAGCTTTGTGTAGACGTCACTTATAAGCCACGTAATGAATGGTTTAAACCAATAGATATAACCATCCTGCACATGATATTAGTTTTGATATCATGTCATTAATAAAAGATAAAATTACCATTTAATTAAAGAATTAAAAGAAAAATATTTTTTGATCTTCTGGTTTAGATTATCTCTCTAGACCAAGAAATCAGCTCATTTTTTGTAAATACAAAATTTAAGAGAAAAATAACATCTCGAATTCTGGGCAAGTCCTCATACAAAAATGCGATTGGTAAAAATTATTCAAATGAATATATGATGAATTTCTCGGAATTGGAAGGCATAATAAAGGTTAGACAACTGCCACCATTGTAAAAAATTGCAAAAGATATAAAAAAATTAAGGATGAAATAAAACATTTAACATCTGGATTCAAATGGTTAAATATAGATATTTATACATCTGAGGATAGGCAGAAGGAAAAAACTGAGTTAAAGAAACGTTTAGAAAAAACTAAGAAAAAATAAGGGTAAATAATTTATTAAATAAAAAAGTATAAAACCTCCAATTCACATTAGAGGCTTTATACTCATTATACATCTAGTATATGAACAACTATCACCGGGACTCCCGGTTCAATTAAATAGTACCATGGACAAAGAATATTGTCAGATAGTGTTGCTTGATTTATTAATGTTTTTTGGATTTTTTTGCAGTAGAATTATTTGAAATAAATTTATAATACCTGCCTTGACCTCAAAACACAGGAGAAGAAGCGGTTCTGAATAGGTGACCGCTTACCCTCATCTTGTTATTATAATACTGGGAATACTTCATGTTAGTGTATTTAAATACCTTGCCCAGGAAATCTTCACTTTGGGGAACCACCATAAAGTGCACATGATTGGACATAAGACAGTAAACTAATATGATCAAGTGATAGCGACTACTCTCCTCTTTTAGAAGGGGAAGATATTTTATTCGGTCAGTATCATCAGAAAATATCTTTTGCCTCAAAGCTATAATAAATTCCATAGGTAACGCCAGAGAAAATTCCATAGTTATATCTATAAAATAATACCTCCCTTAAGTTATAATTGAATCCTTAAGGGAGGTAGAAAAGATGATAGGAGTAGCAATGTATATAACTATTAAATCACTTTGGAAAAAACATAAGAATAAGTCACTGATTGCCAGACTTACCGGTCATGATTGGAAGACAGTATCCCAAAAGATAAAAGAGATAGAGGCGGGAAAGGAATATCCAGAAAAGAAACCACATCCACGGATACTGGATTCCCATAAGGAACAGATCATGAAATGGTTAGAAGACAATCTCTCGGGAGTAAGGATACACGAAAAGATGCAAGAGGAAGGGATAAAGATCGGATACTCTACAGTAAAAGATTATATTTGTACCATCAAGAAAAGAGATAATATTTTTATTCGCATACATACCCTCCCGGGAGAGGAAGCCCAGGTTGATTTTGGCTATGTAGGGTATACCCCGTACCAGGGCAAAAAAAAGAAGACCTGGGTCTTCAATATGCGCCTATCCTATTCCCGCCTAGACTATTATGAAGTCGTCTATGACCAGAGAGTAGAGACTTTTATCAGATGCCATATAAATGCCTTTAATTATTTCGGGGGCATACCCCAATATGTTAAGATAGATAATCTAAAATCTGCCATCTTACACGCCAACTTCTATGAACCCATCTATCAGGAACTGTATAAAAACTTTGCTTTCCATTATGGCTTTCATCCTCTGCCCTGCAGGGGAAGAAGACCTAATGACAAAGGGAAGGTGGAATCAGGGATAAAGTACGTCAAGTGCAATTTCTTCCAGGGACGAAGATTTACCGGGGAGAAGGAGGTCAAGGAAAGATTATCAAAATGGAATACTAGGGCTAACCACCGGATACATGGTACCACCAGAAAAGTACCCCAGGAGGTTGCAGAAAAAGAAGAGAAGGCAAAACTTATTCCCCTCCCTCAAGAAGAATTTAAATTAGTAAAGGTAGGTAGCCGTAAAGTCTACCATGACTGTCATATCTATGTAGACTATAATTACTATTCGGTTCCCTTTTCCTATGTAGGCAAAAAGGTAGAGATAGAACTGACCAAAAATTTATTAAAAGTTTTTTATCAAGGAAAAGAGATTACCGTTCATCCCAGATTAACAAATAGAGGTAACTTCAGTACCAATAACAGTCATTACCCTACCTACAAGCGATACTCTGATACCGAGTACCAGGAGAAATACCAGGCGAAGATGGCTCATATCGGAAGATATACCGAGCAGCTCTTCTTCCTGATCATAAAAGAATATCCCCGGGATTGGAACAGAACGGTACAGGGGATTCTTTCTTTAAAGAAAACCTATCCAGATAAAGTCATTGAAGCAGCCTGCAAGCGGGCACTCTCCTTTGGAGTAACCAGATATTCTGTTATCAAGAACATCTGCCATAACGGAAGTTACAATCTACCGGTAGAATTTGAGAAGGAGGCCACCTATGCAACTACTTAGGAAAAGATTAAGAAATTTCAAACTCTCCGGAATCTACAATAACCTGGAGGAAAGAGTAAGCTATGCTAAAGAAAAGTCATTATCCCATCCTGAATTTCTAGGACTTCTCTTAGAGGATGAAGAGAACAACCGGAGGGCTAACAGCTACAAAAAAAGGTATTCCAGGGCCAGGATGCCGGCCCATAAAAACATCGAGGATTTTGATTTTTCTTTTCAGCCTTCTATTGATAAACGCATGATTAATGATTGCCTGACCTGTAACTTTATTACTGAAAAGAGAAACATCGTCTTTATCGGTAACCCGGGTACCGGGAATTATCGAAAGTTTTTGTTTATGGAAAGAAATAAGGGTATATGCTTATTTTAATGGGAATATACTTTTATTTCTTTCCATAATACCTCACAATAGATTATAAAAATAATCTAGGAGGTGTCTTATGGAAACAAAACTAACCATCAATGAGCTTGTTGATAAAGTGTTGGCAGAACTTGAAAGGCTGAATTATTCTTACAGCTCACTTTGTGGATTCCGTGCCTTTTACAAGAGAGTGATTGCTTTTGCCAACGAAAAGGAGGAACTTTATTTTTCAGAAGAACTAGGAAGAGCTTTTTTAAGAGAAAAATATAACTGTACAGTCAACTATTATACGGAAGTTATGCCCAAGTCACACAGAGGCCCCATCAGAAGAATACGGATTCTGGGAGATTATCAGCTACATGGTGTGATAATCCGAAGAATTGTAAAAAAGCCCGGATACGTAAAACCCCCTCAATTTGAAAAAGAACTAACAGCCTATGAAAGGGAATGTGAAAACAACGATTATTCAAAAAGAGGATTACGCACGCGAATGCAGCGGTTATTTTTTTTCATAGACTATCTGGATACCAGAGGTGTTCAGAATGCAAATGATATTACCTCGGAAATGATATCTGATTATGTAAAAACAATCTATGCGCACCATGAAAAAAGTATTTCATCAATTTTAACAACGCTCAGGGTGTTTTTAAAGTTTCTCTACTTTAACCAATTTACCGATGAAGACCTATCCTTAAAAGTCCCAAAACAGAGTAAGTATTATTATCCTCCAGTTCCTTCTGTCTGGAATAAGGAAGATGTAATACATATGCTGGAAAGCATTGACAGAGGAAACCCAACTGGGAAAAGAGATTATGCTATCCTGCTTCTAGTTGCCAAGCTTGGCGTAAGGGTCGGAGACATTAAATCTTTAGAGTTATCGGATTTAAACTGGCAGTCAAAAACCATAGAAATAAGGCAGAATAAAACAAAGAATACCGTCACGTATCCCATTTTAAATGATATAGGCTGGGCATTGATTGATTATCTGAAAAATGCACGTCCCACTAGTAATTCACCCTTTGTTTTTATACGGATAAATGCCCCCTATGAGGCCTTTGGAAAAGATGCTAATCTTTATAATATTATCACAAAATATACCAGACTTTCCGGAATCACTGTTCCAAGAGGCAAAAGGCAGGGATTACATTCGCTTCGTCACACACTTGCGAGTGCTTTGCTTGAACAGGGGACACCTTTACCCATAATCTCTGATATCCTTGGACATTTTAATTCTAAGTCTACAGGAGTCTATCTGCATACAGGAATTGAAGGATTACGGTCATGTGCAATTGATCCGGAGGAGGTATTTAAGAATGCCTAAAAAAACAGTTGCTTTTGAAAGCATTCTTGGTGAATTAATTGCCGGATATATAGAGGAAAAGA
>CAZMLS010000148.1:0-4352 GCA_964567215.1 uncultured Atribacterota bacterium
AACGGGATGCAAACAATATGCCCGACAAAGCAGCAAGCATGCCCATCGAAGCGAAAACCACATAGGTTATTTTCTTTACACTGATACCGCTCAGCTGAGCCGCCTCCGGATTTCCACCGACAGCATAAATATGTCTACCGAGCACCGTCCGTGACATAATGAAATTATAGACTAAAACTACAATCAATACGACCACTGCAGTCCATGAGAGACCTCTGTATCCTGCGAGCACCCAGGTGATACCCCCGACTAAAGCCGAAACAAATACCCATTTAATGATAAATAAATACATCGACGAAACTTTAAAGTTGTAGGCCCGCATTTTTTTACGGTTAATCATCGCATTTATAACAAAAAACAGAATGACCAGCATCCCGAGGATAAGCGTTAATTTATGCACTCCGGGTAAAATTCCAATATCGGTAATGTCGGGAATATAGCCGTTGCCTATGGCATTAAAAATATCATTCGGGATAACTATAGTACCCCTACTCATCGTTGTTAACTGAAGTGCACCTCTGTAACCTAACCATCCGGCAAGTGTTGCCACAAAGGCTGGAATTTTCATTTGCGCAATCAGGAAAGCAGTGAAACTTCCTGCTAGAATTCCGACTGCCACTGTGATCGGTATACTTACATATACAGACAGGTGCCAGGATACCATAGCAGTTGCCGCAACAGCTCCGAGAAAACCTGAAAGATAACCAACCGACAGGTCTATATGCCGAATGATAATGACCAGTGTCATACCAATCGCCAATATTGCTATATAGCCCGTTTGATTTATCAGATTGCTTATGTTTCTTGATGAAATAAAGACACCTTTCGTCGTGATAGTGAAGAAAGCCATGATAACGAACAAGGCAATATACATGCCCCATTCACGAATATTCTGTTGCAATATTTTTTTTATCTCTTTAATGAATGACATCTTAGACCTGCCTTTCCATATTATTTGAATGTTCGCTTATTCCATCGGCAAAATCATCACGTGCACCAATAATATAGGCCACCACACGCTCGCGAAAATCGTCAATGTTACCGCTGACGGGAGTATCGCAAACCTTACGACCGTGGCGAAGCACCATCATTCGGTCGCTAACCTGGTAGATATCTTCCAAGCGGTGACTGATGATGATGATTGAAGAGCCCTGTGCCTTGAGCTCACGCACTAAATCAAGTACCTTGCTAATAGCCGCCACACTTAGAGCCGCTGTGGGCTCGTCCATAATGGTAACCTTATTGTTGAAAGCTGTCGCGCGAGCAATGGCCACCGCTTGACGCTGACCACCGGACAGACGCTCCACTTTCGAGCGCACGGAGGATATGTCAATCTTAAGACGGTCTAACAGGCGTTGTGTCTCTTGTTCCATGTGGTGCTCGTCCATCACACTAATCGGTCCTAATTTCACACTCACCGCTTCGCGTCCCATGAAAACATTGGCAACCACATCGAGATTGTTGGCAAGTGCCAAATCCTGATAGACCATCTCGATACCCTGCTTGTGCGCATCCCAGGAATTGGTAATATGTGCCTTCTTACCTTCGATTAAAATTTCTCCCTTAGTAGGGATGTACGCCCCGCTGAGAATCTTCATCAGGGTAGATTTTCCAGCAGCATTGTCTCCCACCAATCCCAATACTTCATTGCGATGTAATACCAGGTCTACACCGCGTAATGCTTGTACCCCTCCAAAATTCTTCTTAATATTTCGCATTTCCACAATAGGTATATTTTCTGCCATATATTTCCTCGCTTTATTTAAAAAAATATATAAATGTATAATTGCACTGAAAAAAACTAAATTTTATAAAGTCGAGCAAAGCGAATCATCCCCAAAATCATTAAGAGACTGACCATTCGCTTTGCTCACGGTACTTTTTTTTACAGTAAATTCTTATATTAACTAACTATTAGGTTATTTCTTACTGCAATCCGGTAAATTCGGCGGCCTCATAGTAACCAGAATCGACCAAAGCAGCCTTGACATTGTTCTTGTCAACAGTAACAACTAAGGACGGCATGGCGGGGACATCGATCTTTCCATTATTGTAGGCATTGGTTTGTTCAGGAGTTTTACCTGTAAGATAAGCAACAGCCGCGGCAATCGCATCATTAACCAGTGTCCTGACGTCCTTTAAAACGGTCATCGATTGCTTGCCATCAATAATATACTGTACTGAGGGTATCTCGGCGTCCTGGCCGGTTACCAAGTAGCTCTTGACATCCTTGTCGTCACCAAAAGCATCTGCAATTGCACGAGCGGTACCGTCATTCGGAGCGAGGATGAATACATCGCCCTTATCAGCAACCTTAGCAATAGTCAGGTTGGCTTCAGCCAGATTCTTAGCGACAACGAAATCCCAGTTAGTGGTGACTTGGCCAATGATCTTGCTCATCTCATCACGGGTCAGCATAGACTTGCCCTCTAAAGCAACAGCTTGGCTTGAGTTCTTGATGACAAAGGTGCCGTCGGCAATCTTTGGCTGAAGGACATTCCAGGCGCCCTCAAAGAAGAGGAAGGCGTTGTTGTCAGTGGCTGCGCCGGCATACAGGTAAAGCGGATTACCTGAACCGGTAGCTTTGTCAACCAGGTATTGAGCCTGAGCCGCTCCAACAGCAATGCTGTCAAAGGTTACATAATAATCAACAGCTTCGGTTTCACGAATCAGGCGGTCATAGGAAATGACCTTGATGCCTGCATCTCTGGCTTCATCTGCAGCGGCAGCAGCAGCTGTGCCGTCATGCGGGCAAATAATGAGAATTTTGGCACCCTTGGTAATCAGAGCTTCAACATTCTCTTTTTCTTTAGCAGAAGAACCCTGGCTGAAGAGAATCTCAGCACTGTAGCCGGCAGTCTTGAGCGCATCATTAAATCGAGTCTCGTCCTGTATCCATCTTGGCTCTTCCTTGGTCGGAAGAACGATACCAACATCTAGTGCAAACGAAACACTTACTATCGAAGAAAAACATAACAATACTACTATCCAAAATAATAATTTTTTCATTTTTTCATCCTTTCCTTTACATATTAGATATTTTTTAGCAAGATTTGCTTTTTCCAAAACCATATTTCGAATTATATCACCCCCTTTTTTTTGTCATTTTTCTTTCTCAGGTCTTCCTTCTGATTTTTTTGCTTATATGCGCCGAAACACGGCAATTTTTCATATTTTAGAATATATTTACCCTATTGAATCGTTAAACAACGGTCGAAAGAATGCGTCTTTTTTGATTTTCCTTCTACTTTATATTAATACGATAAGGAATTTAAAAAATTATTGTATTTAAAACTACGGTTAACCTGTCAATATTTGGCATATTTATTTTAAAGATTAAAACATTATTTTTTATTTTTTTTAAAATATTTTATAAAAATAAAAAAGACAAAGTAAGAAAATAATTAGATTACTCTTCTACTCTGTCCTTTTACCTGAAAGATTCTTCCATAATAATTAGGAAATAATTTATTAAGGTGCTCTCTGTAAGGAATTTTCCTAAAACTTAGGAATTGCCCCTTCGGTGCTTTTTAGTATAAAGCTCTCCAGAGTTCTGTCTGGTAACGGTCCTTTTGCCTGCAAGTTTGATGTTTATGACATCTTTCCTCTTCGGCTCCTTCTCTTCTTTTATGAAAGAAAAGGTCTCTCCTGTTACCTTCATACAGGTTATGATATTTGATAATTGTTTTGATACAATGATAATTACTTTTTATATTCAACAGGAAAATAGTCTATTCTATCGTGGAAAATTGGATATGGCTCATATGAGTAAGAATTAATATGTGAAAAGAAAGGATTTTTTTAGCATTTATTTTAAGCAATGTATTTTCAGGGATGCACTTTTCTATCCATTCTTTAGCAAGAACCATAAAAAAGAAAAAAATACAATCTTGTAAAATTTTCAGCTAAATTCATTAATATTATATCATAGTTTATTAAAAAATACTTCACCTTTTTGAAATATGCTATAAAGAAGAATATTTTAAAATTTATTTTTGAGGTTGAGTGGTTGCAAAAAATGATGGTGCAACTAAATCAAGGATTGTGGAATAAATTATTTATAAGAGGTCTTGCAATGAATTATTTTGTTGCATTGCAAGACTCCTTTTCCGAAACAAAAAGAAGGATTTTCTCTTAAAATGTCGAATAATAAATAAGGATGTAGAAAAATCAAACAGAATTTTCCTCAAATAAGGAATAATAAAAAATGTTAGAAAATTATTTCGAAAAAGGTGATAGAGCTCTATTCACATATGAGGCTTATGGAAGGAACCCGGTGTCAATCAATAGAGTAATCGAGTACTTTAAGAAAGGTTTAAAATCAGATTCCGATAATGTCTTATACCATTATC
>CAZMLS010000149.1:0-1348 GCA_964567215.1 uncultured Atribacterota bacterium
TTTAATTCCAAGATTCCATTTCTATAAATTTTCTCTATCTTTCCCTTAGGTGCGCAAGGTAGTTTTAACTCCTTATGATATCTACGCTTAGGAATATCTAGAGACATGGTCAGTTTATCTCCTTGTAAATTAATTTTTATATCATCCTCTTCAACCCCCGGTATTTCAGCAATAACTTTAATATAATCTTCCTCATCAAAAATATCTGCCGGCCATTCCTGGGGCATTGGGGGAGAGACTTCCTTTCTCATAGATGGTTTATCTGGAGCTAAATGCCTTGCTCCAAACTTTCCTTTTATCTTGAATTTTCCTTCTTCTGTCTTTTTCAAAGGAGCTTCATTCAACTTACGCTCTACTTCTTCATCAATCTTTTTTAATCTTTCTTTGAATACGGGAGATTTTTCCAAACCTTTCAATAATCCATCCAATCCTGGAATCATCTTACCAATCCCTTTAATAATTCCTCCTGCTACACTTTCGTCTTCTTTATCACTTTCATTTTTTTTATCTTTTTCAGCCATTTCCTTCCCTCCCCAGTTTTGCTTCTTTGATTTTAGAAGATAGTTTTTTCTATCCTCTGTCCTCTATTCTCTGCTATCTGTTATTTCGCCTCCGCTTTGAGTGCCTTGGCTTTAGTGGCAGATATCCAGCCACACCATGGACACCCGGCACTCATAAGCTCTTCTGCTGGTACTCGTTTGTTGCATTGTGGACACTCTTCCTTACCTACCATAGCCTCTTTCCAGGCTGCAGTCTCATAATTGGTACCGGATGGAAATTCCAAACCATACTTGGCAGCAGTCTCAAAGGAAGCCAATGCTGCCCGAATCTTGATACCCAAAAGCTCCACTCCGGCCACAGACACCACGATATCGGCATTTATCACCAGACCTTTATCTAAGATACGGTCTATGACATCAACTAAAGTACCACTTGTATCCCTTGTCGCTTCCATTCCCATTTTCTGCCTCCTTCGTTCCACGCAGTTAGATTTATTATTTGGACGTGCACTTAGATTACTCTTTTTCCACTAAATCCATACGCCTACGCATTGACTTTCGCTCAAAATTCAAAAGGTTTCCATCTTCATCAAGAAGAACTTCATATAAAGCTAAGAGATCCATCTGATCGGGAATAGATCGCTTTTCCACCATCTCAATAGATATATTCCATCCCTTTTCATCCTTTACAACCCCTATAGTAGAAGAAGCGGTTAGTCCGGTCAATTTACTTAACTCTTTACGTGCCTTTTCAATGAATGTTCCTACGTCCTTTGTCATTTTCATTCCTCCTTAGATTTTTATCTTTTTAGTATCTCTTTTATTCTTTAGATAGCTCTTTCTTTGAA
>CAZMLS010000149.1:1448-4316 GCA_964567215.1 uncultured Atribacterota bacterium
TTTGAAAACATAATTTCAGCAAGTTCACTTAAGCTTTCTTTACCCTTGACCTCATGCAGAAATAAAGGTAGGTAGATAATACTATTATTCACTTTGGATTCGATAGATTGAATATATCTTTGTTGCTCTTGCCTTTTAGCAGTGCAGAAATTACAATCAGATAAGGGAATTATCATATTAATAATGGTATGAAAATAAGGGATTTTAAGATTGTGAAGCGTAGAGGAAAGGTCTTCCATCTCTCGTATTCCCATCTCTTCAGGGATAGTAATCATTACAAACTCAGTTATATCAGGATTAGCTAATGTTTCTTCTATTTTACGCACAACCCGTGATAAATCTAAGAGACTTTCAACTGAGCGTACCCTGGATAAATTTATTACTCCTTTATATTTTAAAAACAATCTAAACACAGTTTTTAGCCACTCTCTCACTATATCAGGTGTTTCTAAAAATCTGAGCAGGTGCCCCGAAGCAGCAGAATCCATGACAAAGAGGTCATAATCAGAAGTCTTCATAAATTCAATAATCTTTTTCAATGCCATAAGTTCTTCCAGCCCGGGTGGGGTTAGAGCCATAAGTTCTTCCATCACTTCCCGGTCAAACTTTAGGTCCATTCCGGAAGAGGCAAACTTATCAAATATTTCCTCTATATCTATCCGGTATTCCTCTTTAAGATTGTTCAGCATTTGGCTGGCATCCAATTCTAAGGCATACAGATTGTCTGTGCCATTCTGCACTTGGCGGGGCTCATTGCCTAGGTGTTGATCGAAACTGTCAGACAGGGCGTGTACTGACTCAGTTGAAAAAATGAGAACTTTTTTCTCCTTATTATGCCGGGCCAACCGCAAGGCAGCAGCAGAAGCAATTGAGGTTTTCCCTACACCTCCCTTTCCACCAAAGATAATAAATTTAAGATTTTTCTCTAAAAGATCCTCCATCCCCCCTTGGGGAAGAGGGAATATTTTGACCAAGGGGTTAGTATATGTTAAACAGGGATTAGGTACAACTTCTCCAAAAAGAATTTCTCCATATAAAATTAAATCTTTTATTCCCCGAATTTCCTTGGGAAATAAAGGCATCTTAAGTAAATTATAGGAAGCAAACTTTTCTTCAATTTCCTTTACATATTTTTCTTGCTCTTTCTTCCTGGTTAAACAAAAATGGCATTTACTGTCCTCTATGATAATACGATTAGCAATAACACTATTAACCGGAACTCTGGTATTCTTCAGTAGTTGAACCAGTCTTTCAATTTCATATATGCTCATTGGCTCGGGAATGGTCACGGGCACAAACTCGGTTGTTTTAGGATCAGTAAGCAATTTTTTTACCTTGCTTATATCTTTTTTTTGTGACTCAAGAAACTCATCACACTCATCCATTACATATTTGCCTACAAATTTCTTGGTCATATAGCGATGTTTTTCCATCATCATATCCGCTACTTCAACCCACTTCAGCATCTTCTCCGGCAAAGATAAAAATACCGTAGTATGGCCGGTAGGGGCTGTATCTAAAATGATTAGATCATACTCCCGGCTATTCAGGATATTGGCAATCTTTATTATTGCCATAACCTCATCTAATCCTGGAATTGACATAACCAGGAAATTCTCAATGTCTTCCTTATCGAAATATGTTCCCCTTTCGGCTATCTTTTTAATGATGGCTCCATGTTCAGCTTTGTATTCCGAAAGTAATTCTTTAGCATCTATTTCATAACCCCAGATATTTCCCGCGATACGAGTAATTTTATTGCCGATTATTAGGTCAAAACTATCACTCAAAGAGTGGGCAGGGTCAATGGAAATAATCATTATCTTCTTCTCGGGTTTAATCCTACTTAAATGCAAGGCAGTAGCCGCTGCGGAAGTAGTCTTGCCGCTCCCCCCTTTGCCACCGAAAAGTATAAACTGTAAATCAGGGTTATCTAAGAATTTTAATTTTTGCATTTACTACTAATCCCTGCCTTCCTTGCGCTTAGCACCTTCCTCTAACCTCTTCATCAAGATATTTTCTGCTTCATCGTATTGCTCTTCGGTTATCTTCTCTATTTCCAGCATCATTTGAAGCTTGATAAGTTCTTCTTTAATTTTATCCTCACCATAAAGTTCATTTTCGGCCATGTTACTAATTTCTTCAACAATATTTTTACAGATCTTTGCTGTAGGTGCTATAAACAACTGATATAATAAACCCCCTGGCATTATTATAATCCTCCCCTGCTAATGTTTAACTTTCTTAAATGATAAAAGTGTTATATTGCCAGCATAAAGCCAATCAAAAATATTTTAATATTGTCTTAATATTTTTTATGTCTCGATTATCAGATTCAAAAAATTAAATGGCGGTACTTTCCCTAAATATTTTAATTTTAGTTTACTGCCATATTTTGCATCAAGTTCATTCACCGATTGATCAAAATCTGCTTCTTTATGTTTTTCTATAAAAAAGGCAGCATTGATAATCATCAGTTCACCATAGGTATTATTAGTTTTAACTTCCACTGCTAAGGGCGATAGGGTATCCAAGATATCCTCTTTGTAAATCTTCTTTTCCTTTTGTAAGGCAGCTTCAACCATCTCCCCTATTTCTGCCATCTTAAAATAGGTCTTCTTAGAAGAAAGCGCAGCGACTTTTTCTTTTAATATCCTTATTTCTTTATATTTTTCCAGGATATCTTTATAGATAACATCTTCTTTAAAAATCGCTTTTAACCCTAATTCTTTCTTATCCTTCATCCTATTTAATAAATCTTTAAATTTATGGTATTGGTTTCCTAATATCTTTTTAACTTTTTCTTCGTTTTCAGCAATGGTAGCAAATCTCACCGGCAAAACTGTGTGTTCGTTCATTGCCTCTTCA
>CAZMLS010000150.1:0-4230 GCA_964567215.1 uncultured Atribacterota bacterium
TGGTGCCAGGCACCAAAGTTGTCATTTAATACTGGATATTGTTTCCCCCGCATTACCAACCCTTATCTTATCATAGATTTAATCCTATATACTGGATACATGATGTTGTTTATACTGTTTATATCATTTGACTTTTTAAAATATAAAGGTTAAAATATTTTTGTAATGCTTTTTGTTTCCTAAATATCTTGTTCGGAAAAAAAATAATATTTTTACATAATTAATATTTAAATTGATAAAAAAATTATGTACCTTGTAAATTGAATAATAGGAGGTGAAGTAACATAAAAATGTACTATATTTTCATAATAAATATAATTATTGGTCTAGCGATGGGATATCTATTAACCAGATTTATTACTAAATCTAAAATATCTTCTGCGGAAAACAATGTAAAAAATATTTTAGAGCACACAAAAAGAGAAGCTGAATCCCTTAAGAAAGAGATAGTATTTCAGGCAAAGGATGAAGCATATAAAACACGAAGAGATGCAGAAAATGATATTAAATGCAAAAGATTTGAAATACAAAAATTAGAAGATCAATTGGTAAAAAAGAGTAATAATCTGGTTCAAAAAATGGAATCCCTTGAAAAAAGAGAAAGATCTTTAAATTACAAAGATCAGGAACTAGAAAAAAACCTACAAAAAGTAAATAAAATACATCAAGATAAAAAGGATGAATTGCTAAAAATATCCAAGATGACCCAGGAAGAAGCTAAAAAAGAGCTTCTGGGCAATTTGGAAAAAGAACTTTCTCATGAAACCGGTAAAATGATCAAAGAAATGGAAGAAAGGGCAAAATCAGAAGCTGACAAGAAATCAAGAAATATATTATCTTTAGCAATTCAGAGATTTGCTTCTGATCATACAGTGGAAACTACAACATCTTTTGTACCGTTACCAAACGAAGACATGAAAGGTAGAATTATTGGAAGAGAAGGAAGAAATATCAGGACATTTGAAATGCTTACAGGTGTTGATTTAATTGTAGATGATACACCCGAAGCAGTCATTATATCTGGTTTTGACCCAATAAGACGAGAAATTGCCCGTTTATCACTCGAAAAATTAATTGTAGATGGACGCATACAGCCAGCAAGAATTGAAGAAGTAATCGAAAAATCAAAAATAATCGTGGAAAACAATATCAAGGAAACAGGGGAACAAATTGTTTTTGATACAAATATTAAAAATATTAGTCCAAAGATAGTTAATCTATTAGGAAAATTAAAATATCGAACAAGTTACGGTCAAAATGTATTACAACATTCTAAAGAAGTTTCCTATCTTGCAGAAATTATGGCTTCAGAAATAGGAGCAAACGCACAACTAGCAAAAAGAGCGGGTTTGCTCCATGATATAGGAAAGGCAATAGATCATGAAGTAGAAGGTACTCATGCAGCCATTGGGGCAGAAATTGCCAGAAAAAATGGCGAATCATTTGAAGTAATAAATGCTATTGCTTCTCATCATGCAGATGTAGAGCCTAAAACCGTTGAAGCAGTTTTAGTTCAAGCTGCAGATGCTATTTCTGCGTCACGACCAGGTGCACGTAGGGAAATGTTAGAGACTTATATTAAAAGATTAGAAAAGTTAGAAGAAATTGCAAATTCTTTTGAAGGTGTAGAAAAGTCATACGCGATTCAAGCGGGTAGAGAAATAAGGATTATAGTGAACCCTGAAGAAATTGATGATTACATGGCACAAAAAATATCCAGAGACATATCTTTGAAGGTTGAAAAAAATATTGATTATCCGGGACAGATCAAAGTTATAGTTATCAGGGAAACAAGGTCGGTTGAATACGCAAAATAGATAAATCGAATTTTTACCAAAGAGGAGGTAATTTTTAAAAAAATTACCTCCTTAAATATTTTTAGAAATAAATATTTAAACCTAACATGGGAGAGTTATTATATAAATGCAAAAAAATAATATATCAAACCACAAAAATCATCCGAAAGCATATATAAAAACTTTTGGATGCCAGATGAACGTAAACGATTCTGAATATCTCTTTGGCCAGTTAAAACATCTAAATTATCTTATAACTGATAATATTTCTGACGCTGATTTAATCTTGTTAAACAGCTGCTGTGTAAGAAAAAATGTTGAACAAAAAATTTATAGCCTAATTGGAAAAATAAAAAAATTGAAAATTAATAATCCGGACATTAAATTGGGTTTATGTGGATGTTTGGCACAAAAAGAAAAAGCAAATATTTTTAAAGATGTACCTTCTGTAGATTTTCTTCTTGGTCCGTCCCGAATAAATGAGCTGGAAGAGTTATTAAAAAAAATAGAAATAAATAATAAAAAATATCTTTATTGCGGCCATTTACCTGAATTTACTCTGAAAAATATTCCCATTAAAAGAAATAGTCATATTACCGCTTTGGTACAGATCATGAGAGGATGCAACAATTATTGCAGCTATTGTATTGTACCCTATACCAGGGGACCTGAACAGAGCAGAGAAGTTGGAGAACTACTATCCGAAGTGAAAAACTTAATCAAAAAAGGATATAAAGAAATATTTTTATTGGGACAAAATGTCAATTCTTACGGCCAGGATTTTAAAAAACCTGTCCCTTTTTCTGAATTATTAAAAATGATAGCTAAAATTGACAACATAAAAAGAATCAGATTTATGACCTCGCATCCGAAAGATTTGTCTTTCGATTTAATAGAAACCATAAAAAATGAAAAAAAAATATGTAATCACATCCATTTACCCATTCAATCCGGCTCGGACAAAGTCCTTTCTCTTATGAATAGAAAATACGATACCCATCGTTATAAAACTATTTTCAATAAAATCAGAAACAGTATAGAAAAAGTCAGCATCACGACTGATATCATGGTAGGATTTCCGGGAGAAACAGATAATGACTTTAACGATACTTTGAAATTTTTCAAGGAAATGGAATTCGATAATATGTACAGTTTTATCTATTCAAACCGGGAAAACACGGTTTCATCGCTCATGCCAAATCAAGTTCCTTTATCTATAAAAAAGGAACGATTATGGAAGCTTATAGATTTGCAAAAAATAATTGCCACTAAAATTAATAAAAGAATGGAAGGACAAACAGTTGAAGTATTAGTGGAGGGATCATCACGAAAAGAAATAGATGGTCAATTAACCGGAAGAACAGATACTAATAAATCTGTAATTTTCAAAGGAAAGAAAGAATTAACAGGTCAATTGGTTTTAGTTAAAATATTTGAAACAGATGCATGGACATTATTTGGAGAACTAGCTTAATGAAGAATTACAATGATAAACAGGTTGTATTTATATTATTAGGACCAACCGGTATTGGAAAAACAAAACTATCTTTGAAATTAGCTAAGCAAATGAACAATATTGAGATTATATCCGCCGATTCCATGCAAATTTATAAATATATGAATATCGGTACTGATAAACCAAATCAAACCATTTTGAGCACTATTAAGCATCATATGGTAGACATTATAGAACCTGATAAAAATTTTGATGTCTCACAATATTGTGAAATTGCTACTGAAGCTCTTCTGGATGTTTTTAACAGAAAAAAAATACCGCTTCTTGTTGGCGGTACAGGTCTATATATTTCATCCATGATTTCTCCTTTATTCTCCGGTCCGGGAAAAGATTTAAAATTCAGAAGAGTATTCAATAAGATTGCAAACAAACGGGGAGTCAATTATCTTTACGAAAAATTATCTGTCATTGACCCGGTATGTGCAAACCAAATACATTCCAATGATCTTCAAAGAATTATTAGAGCATTGGAGGTTTATAAAATAACTGGGAAAACTATATCTACGCTAAGAAAAAGTAATGCAGTTAAAAATAAATATTTTAACTTTTATATCTTCGGGTTTTATCGTAAAAGAGAAACTATTTATAAAAAAATAAATATACGTGTGGATAACATGATTGAACTTGGCCTAATCGACGAAGTAAAAACTCTAAGGAAAATAGGTTATAAAGATGATTTGAATTCGATGCAGGGTTTAGGCTATAAACAAATAAACAGATATCTTAATGGTGAATACGATAAGGATACTGCTATTAATCGGATAAAAATAGATACCAGACATTACGCTAAAAGACAAATGACCTGGTTTAAAAACAAAATAAAAGATGTCCAATGGATTAATCTTGACCAATGCGAAGAAGATGAAATACTTTCCCAAATAGAGAACAAGATTAAAGAAATCTACAAAATATATTAAA
>CAZMLS010000151.1:0-4218 GCA_964567215.1 uncultured Atribacterota bacterium
TAGCTGCTGCACGAATAAAGGAAGGAGCTTGGGCTATTACTTCAAAATCAATCACAAGTTTATCCACAATCTTTGTAGGTATATATTTAACACAACCATCTACACGAATAGCTGAAGACCATGCTGTAATCGCATCAACTGAAAGTGCAGTTGGAAGGCAGACCACTTCCAAACCTTGTTTCACAGCCATATATTTAGCTGCATCTGCTGTTAACCCACCACCAACAGCATAAATCACTTCTCCCTTAAAATTTTCCATCAAACTATCCCAATAATCGGTTGTCGCCATTTTAACATCAGTTTGCCAAACAATTGGAAGATTCAACTTGTATTTTACAGCTTCCCATGCTGGACCACTAGTTACTAATGCCACAGACCGTTTTTCCTCAATAGCTCTATAGGACATAAATTCTTGCGCTGGTACGGGCCATATTTTTCGGCTATACATATCTTTTAATCTTCCTTATTTTATCCTTCTGTTAATACTAATTAAAAAACCACATATGAGGTTCCTCCTCATACAACTCTTCAGTAATACATTCTCCTTATGAAAATAATGTAAATATTTATTAGGTAGCATATCTTCAGTTTAGCAGTAGATTATACTTTATAAATCAACAATACTGACAGCTAACCTTTACCGAACTTGGACTTTTTGCAACAAGAACTTATATGCTTTACTCGCTACATTCATTTTCACACTCCTTACTACTCAGGCTGTGTTATAAGCGTTTTTATTTAGCAATAATTTTCCCAACCTTAAAAAAATTAAGTTATTACAGTTAATACAAAGTTTATATTCAAGGGCTTGAGTGGCACAATCGGTGTAAAAATCTTCTTTATAACCTTTTTTTTCGGGCTTCGTACATAACTTTTTTGGCCGGAAAAATGCGTGATGACCCTTCACCAGTAAAAAATATTCTTTCTTTTTTTATTTCTTTTTCAAAAGATAATACTTTTTCAACATTAAGATGTTTGACTATTTCACCAGTCTCCAGCATTTCTTTGATCAAAAAAAATTTATTATACTTATTATCCTGTAAATTCATCTCTAATCTCCTATTGCTAAATAACGATCATTTATGTTTTATAAAATTTAATTCACTATAGCAGGGGAGCTTGCCAACAAGCGGTTTGATGTATTTTATATATTCATCAGTCACAAAATTCCCTTGAGCATTTATGTATTTATCATCCATCAGTTTTGTATGTAAGGCAACTTCATCAAGTGAAACGCTTCTTAATTCAACTTGGTAGGGAGAAGAGCTAATTCGATGGAGGGAAACCATAATCCCAGAAAGGCCCTCTTCAGCCAATTGTATAGCCTTAACTCCACAACTATAGGCTTCTTCCAGATCAATCTTACTTGCCCGGTCTATAGCACACATAGAGAGAGATTCAGTTATTTGGAATTCTCCTCGATATTTAGTTTCTTGATTAATTATTTTATGTAAGGTCAGCGCTGCACTTCCCCCTCCCATTGCTCCAAATTCAATATTGGACAAATTATTCTGGGTTTGGAGACTGGCTACCGGAGTCCCATCTTCCCAAAGGATACCTTCACCACATATTATAGAGACCCATCCGTATTTTTTAATACATTCTTTAACCTCTGATATAAATCTTTTCTTGGATAAAGGTCTTTCCGGTATATAAATGAGATGAGGAGCATCGGATTCTCTTTTTTTCGCCAGTGCCGCCGATGCAGCTAACCATCCGGTATCTCTGCCAACAGTTTGTAAAATAACATATTTATCTACGCTTTGCATATCTCGGGCAAGTCTTCCTGCTTGCTGGACTGAAAGACATACATATCTCGCTGCAGAGGCAAAGCCCGGAGCGTGGTCAGTTCCGCAAAGGTCATTATCTACAGTCTTGGGAATTCCAATTCCACTTAATTTATAGTTATTTTTTCTGCAGTATTTCTCTATCCGCCGAATGGTATCCATTGAACCATTGCCACCAATAAGGAAAAAATAACCTATTTTATATTTTTTAAGTTGTTTCATTATAATTGGGAAATCTTCATCTTTTAATATATATCTACAGGAGCCCAAAGCAGAGGAAGGAGTTTGACGTAACCCTTCAATTATTTGAGGTGCTTCTTTCCCCAGATCAATAACATCATCGTTCATAAATCCTTGAATCCCATATCTCATACCAAGAACTTTATCAATTTTTTTTGATTTAAGACCTTCTTGAATAAGACCGCAAAGACTTGAATTAATAACCGATGTAGGTCCGCCAAATTGCCCTATAATCGCATTTCCTTTCATAAGTTGCTCCAATAGGTTAAAATAAATTTATATTTAACTCATCATAAAGGTGTTTACTACTTAACAAACATAAGCCCTCTTCTTTTTAAAGGTTCAAGCACCTTTGCTGCTGCACCAATTAAAACTCCATCTTCTCCTAATTTAGAAAATTCTATCTTGGGAACGAAAGGAATTATTTCCTTAATATTCATCTTTATTTCCTCTAAAAATCTTGGTGGTAAAATTGAAATTCCCCCTCCGATTATTACTAATTCCGGATCAAGCACGCAGGATATATTCCCAATACCGTAAGCAAGATATTTTAAGGTGTCTTTTACAATTTTGAGGGCAATACTGTCGCCTTGGGCAGCCATCTTAAAGATATCCATAACTCTGAACGTCTTATTCATCTTTTCCTTTGCCTTTTCCTCAATGACTTTATAGCTGGCTAATTTTTCTAAACAACCGTAATCGCTGGTACTTTTAGAAGCATACTTGAGATCAATTAATAGATATCCTACTTCACCGGCAGCGTTATTCGCTCCTTTGTAAAGTTTCCTATTAATGATAATGCCAGCACCTATCCCGGTTCTTTCTCCCACAAAGACAAAATTGTCAATTTTTCGAGCTATCCCTTTAGTTTTTTCACCTAAAGCCATCAGATTAACATCGTTCTCAAGAGCAATGGGTATTCCAATTTCTTTTAATGTCAAATCCTCCAAAGATATTTCCCAGTTTAAATAAGGAGCTACGGTCACTTTTTTTAATTTACTATCTATAATTCCCGGTACGCCAATACATATACCTAATATTTTTTCTTGAGAAATATTTATTTCTTTTATAAAATCTTTTAATATAGCGCTAAGAGAATTTTTTAGCTTGATATTATTTAAAGATTCTATTTTCGGGCCAAACTTCTCTTTAACAATATTGTAAGATAAATCCATCAAGGCTACTCTTATACCATTTTCTCCTCCCAAGTCTACTGCAATCATATAAGCTGTTTTTGAATTCATTTTTAATAATATTGGTTTCTTCCCACCTGAAGAATCTCCCTTTCCAATTTCCTGAACGATATCTCTCTTAATTAAATCCTTAACAATGGCAGAGATGGTGGGAGGGGTTAATCCTACTATCTTACCAACATTTGCTCTTGAAATAGGACTATTTTTCTCAACAGTTCTTAAAACTAAGCCAGCATTTATACTTCTTACTTCCATTTAATAATTATTTTCCTTTCTGTCTATTCTTAAAATACTTTCCTTTAAAATACTTTATAAAATACTTTCTTTATTTCGGTAACTAACTATCTTTAGAATATAACATTTTTTTTCTGATGTCAAAATTATTTTGCAAACTGTCTGAATCTATTGGGGTCATGGGTCTAAAATGTTCCTTTATTATATACATTAGGGGCTGATTATAAAGACCTTGCAAAATACTTCAAATCCTTTATAATTTACTATTTCCGCAATTTTGCTCGTTAAGAATCATGCCTTAGTATCTTTCATTAAACTATTCTAATTTTTTCCAAAAAAAACTATTGGAGGTAAATCATGAAAAAATTATCTGATATCCTTTTATGTTTTGCAGTTAGCTTAAAAAAAACAATTAAATACGGACTTTTTCCCCTGAGCTAATTAAGGGAAAATCCGGAGATAATTAAATATAAAGGATTCCTTAAATACTTTGGTAAATATACAAGAAAATAAGAGTAATAAGGATATAAAGAGAGTATATAAGAGGAAAGAGGACTTAAAGTAGTGATATTCATGAACCACGAAATATAATCTTTAATTTAAGGGTGTTTTTAGCGCTTATTTTAAGTTGGCTGGTATGAATCATTAAGTCAGGACAAATACGCCTCGTATACGCAATTCTGGAAGCTTTTTTCAAAAACGCTAAAAACCTTATATATCAACGGCCTCATTGATTTTTTGCAAAATCAACCCGTAATTCATTG
>CAZMLS010000152.1:0-4212 GCA_964567215.1 uncultured Atribacterota bacterium
TATTTTATTTAGAATAATAACGTTTCATAATGAAATATAGTAAATGGCTTACTATCTTAAAAATACTTTTATATAAAAACAAAAAACCTTTTTGTTTCATTATGGTATAGTTCCGATAAGAAACATTGAGGATTTCTTTACTTTTTTTTATCTTTAATTTGTTTGTTTATTTAATCTTTTTTTCGCATTTTTCTCCATAAAGTTGTACGCCCGATACCTAATTTCTTTGCTACAGCTGTTTTATTGCCTTTTTCATTTTTAATTATTTTTTTAATAATAACTCTCTCAATATCTTCCAGGTTACCTATTAACGGGATGTTTAGATCATTTTCACCGCGGTTAGATTCACTTTCGAGATTAGAATTATTTACATACATTATTTTATCATCATCAAAAAATTCCATAACTTCTTTAACCAGATCTGGCATAATATAATGGTCTCTGGTTCTAACGATTAACCGCTCAATAATATTTTCCAATTGTCTAATGTTTCCGGGCCAATTGTAGCTTTTTAGAATATCCATACTTTCTTCTGAAATTCCTCCGATTTCTTTTTTAAATTTGTATTGATACTTCTTAATAAAAAATTTCGTCAATAAAGGAATGTCTTCTCTTCTTTCTTTTAAATTTGGCAATTTTAAATTTAATACATTAATTCTATAGTATAAATCTCTTCGAAATTTATTTTCTTTCACGAGTTTGTTAAGATTTTTATTGGTAGAAGTAATGATTCTCACATCAACCGGGATTACTCTATCATCCCCTAATCTTCTAATCTTGCATTCCTGGAGAACTCGAAGCAATCGAGCTTGAATATCTTGAGAAATCTCCCCTATTTCATCAAGGAAAATGGTTCCTTCATGTGCTTGCTCAAAAAATCCCATTTTTCCTCCTCTTTTTGCACCAGTAAAAGCTCCTTCCACATAGCCAAAAAGTTCACTTTCTAAAATATTTTCCGGAAGAGCAGCACAATTAAAAGCAACAAAGGGTTTATTTTTTCTTGCACTATAATTGTGTAGTGATTGAGCAAAAAGTTCTTTTCCCGTTCCTGTTTCACCGTAAAGTAAAACAGGCGAATCAACTTGTGCGTAGCTCTTTGCTTCTTCTTTTAAATTGCTTACAATTTTACTTTGGCCAATAATATCTTCAAATTTATTTTCTGCAACGTTACCTTTTAAATATATTTTTTTCCTTATTTTCTGTTCTATTCTTTGTATTTGGGAAACTTTTTGAAAAGTAATAACAAATCTAATAACTTCATTATTAATTTTAATAGGGATAATATTAGCTACTATTTTTATATCACCTACTGTCCAAAATTTTCCTTCTATCCTTTGCCCTGTTTTTATAATTTTAGAAAAATTAAATTCTGGAAAGATTTTATTTATATTTTTCCCTATTACCTTATATGGCTCTTTTTTAAAGATTTTCTCTGCTTGAGGATTAAAAGTATCAATAATACCATTTTGATCTACATTAATTATTCCCTCATAGGCAAAATCAATAATGCTTTTTATTCTTTTAGTTTTTTCCAATTCGTTTCTTCTAATTTCAGCTACTCTTTCTGCTTCCAAGATTGATTGCATTAAAGCTTCTTTACCTGATTCGACTAAAACAGCATTTATACCCAATTGTTCAGCAATTTCTACAGAAATATTATCACCAACTACCCATTCATAATTTTGTCTCTTCATTGCTTCAAGTTTTTTCTTAATATAATAAGGTTGTTTATACCAGCTTTCCTTTAATGTTATCGCCTTTAATTCCATATCGATAATACTACCTAAACCTTCTACACCATAAGTGAAAGGATAGAAACCGACAATTGCAGCTTTTTTTGTTTTTTCTCGAATCTTGTAAAGGGCTCTAATCAAATCAAACCCGCTAATCTGGATTTCGACCACTGGAAGGTTGAATACTTTTTTCTTAATTGCAATTGCAGTTCCTCCCCTGCTAATGATTACATCTATTCCCTGTTCCTCCAATGCAATTGCTTGTTTGGCGCCACTTTCAAGATCGCCAATTTTTACTATAATATTTTTGTTAAATTCCTGGCAAACTTCCGAAAATAGATCGGCCATTTTTTTATAAGGAGAAATAAATACAATTTTGTAAGGCATTAAAATCCTCTTTTACTAATCATTGATTAATTTAGATATTTGTTATTAGATAAATTTATATTTTTTAACATATGTTTATGGTCGAATAAATATATTTTTTAAGTATTATATTTCCCATATTTTTTCATATAAGGAATTAATCCTTCGCTTTTTAAAATCATTAATAATTGTTGAGGATATTTTTCAAATGAGATTTCTCTCTCCGGATTATACAGAGTAATTAAACCGTCTTTAAGATTTATCTTTATCGAATCACTTTGATTAACTTTTTTTATTATATCTAAACATTTTACTACTGGCAAGCCTATATTAATCGCATTGCGATAAAAGATACGCCCAAAAGATTCTGCCACAATAGCTTTAACTCCTGCACATAAAAGAGCTCTGGGCGCATGTTCTCTGCTGGAACCGCAACCGAAATTTTTACCGGCTACTATTATCCAATCTTCTCCTGCAATCTTTTTGGAAAAATCGGAAATAATATCTTCCATGGCATGTACGGCAATTTCATTCGGCAAAGTTAGATATAAATATCTTCCCGGATAAATTTGGTCTGTATCGATATCGTTTCCGACTTTAAATACTTTTCCTCCAATTATAGGTTTAAACATACGACATATTCCTTTTTCTTAAGAGTTTTGTTTTAATTTTACAAAAATTCCCGCGGATCGGATATAACTCCCTTTATTGAAGATGCAGCTGCAGTGGCAGGAGAAGATAAGAATATTTTCGCTTCTTTACTGCCCATCCTGCCGGGGAAATTCCTGCTGGAACTGGATATGCATGATTCACCCGAGGATAAAACACCCTCATGTGCACCCAGGCAGGGACCACAGGAAGGTGTTACAAGGGTCGCACCTGCATTTAATAAAGTCTGGATATATCCTAATTCAATACATTTTTGTAATATTTTATGAGAAGCGGGTACAATGAGTAATCTGACAGACGGAGATATTTTTTTATCTTTTAAAATTTGAGCTGCTATTTTTATATCATTCATTCTTCCTCCGGTACAAGTCCCGATTAAAGCCTGTTGAATCGGTTTTCCTTTTGCTTGAGAAACAGGGACCACATTATCCACTCGATGCGGAAGAGCAATCTGTGGCTCAAGATTTGATATATCAAAATCATAAACAGATTCATAATCCTTGCTGTTTTCATCATCTGCAAACTTCATCATCTTATATTCTTTGTATTTTCCCGAATTAACATCTATAAGATATTCCCTGACTTTTTCATCCGGTCGAATGTAAGTTGCTTTCGCTCCCATTTCCACTGACATATTACAAAGAACCAATCTCTCATCCAAAGACATTTCTTTTACTGTTTCTCCGTCAAATTCTATTGCTTTATATAATGCTATATCTGTTCCTAACTGAGAAATAATATGAAGAATAATATCTTTCGCCATGACGCCTTTTCCTATTCTTCCCTGTATATTAATTTTGATGATTTCCGGAACTTTAAACCATATCTTTCCTGTCAGTAAAACTGCTGCCATATCTGTTGCACCTATACCGGTTGAAAAAGCACCAAAAGCTCCATGAGTAGTGGTATGGGAATCCGTAGCAACCAGGACCATTCCCGGCCAGATTAAACCTGCTTCCGGCATCACTTGATGACAAACTCCCCGGTTGATGTCAAAAAAATTGTAAATCCCCTGTTCTGATGCAAACTCCCTCATTTTTCTCTGGTTTTCTGCCGCTCTAATGGTGGGTGCGGGAGCATAGTGATCCATCACAAAAGTTATTTTTTTAGGGTTCCATACCCTGTCTCCACCCATCTCCTTAAATGATAGGAGTACTTGCAGATACAAATCATTAACCTCGGCCAAATCTACATTAACTACAATAAATTCACCGGGCTTAACGGAGTTTCTTTTTGAAGCCCGAGATAATATTTGATAAATTGGATGCATATAATAAAACTCTCCTTAGTATACAAATAAAAAATTAATGCAATTGTGGTACTACCGTATTCCCCAAAGGAAGAATGTAGGCTTTAAAATCTTCACCATGTTTTTCTTTAACATAATTTAAAGCCTGGTTTATATTCTCCATGGGAATCAAAAATAATTTACGGACTTTATCCT
>CAZMLS010000153.1:0-1970 GCA_964567215.1 uncultured Atribacterota bacterium
ATACCTAAAGTCTTAACTATCTGAATAAGAAACTCCTCGGCTTCTTTGGATTTTCCCTTAAAAAATACCGAATTATTGAACTAGTTTAATCTTCTCCTGACATCTTGCAGAAGTGATATCAATGAAAATAGGTGTCTGTCCATCTTAATCCCATATTAATCCCCAAATTATTTGCCTAATACATGTGTCCCTGTTTTTTTGAAGTCCGCGTTATCTGTTATCTTTGTTTAAATCCACTTCTATTTCTTTTTAAAAAGCTTATTAAAAAACACTAAAACCTCGTCCAGATTAAACCTCTCATCCCTTCTAATCATTAAAACAAGATTTACATTTATTGACCTTTTTAATTCTTTAATCGCCTGTTCCAATAAACCTAAATTATGAGAATAATCTCGTTCGTATCCATCAAGACGCAACTTTTCATCAACCATCTTCAAGAAATCTGACCGGTTAAAATCAAAACCATTTCTGATAAAATGCCCTAAATCATAATAATCCCGAATCGCAGGTGAAATTCTTGAAATTGCAGCTTTTAATTTTTCCGCGACGCTTTCTTCCAACGATAGCGCCAAAACTTTCCCCTGCTCAATCAAATCTTCACCTGTAAATGGATCCTGAAAAAAATGTTTTATGGTGACTCGTTCAGGTTCAAGGAACGGGGACTGTCTCAAGGAAATCTCGAGCTTAATATTTTCCTTTTTGTCCGACAAAACAGATTGAAACTGAATATTAAAAAGGTACTGTGTTGAATTATTAAATCCCTTTCCTTCGGGATTATCGCTGGTAAGTTCCAATATATCTAAAAAAGCAGGCATTTTTTCACGAATAGGATTTATGACTTTTGAGCGTTTCCCGCGCGTCAATAGATCAGCATTGCCTCGATAAGCAAAATCAAGATCCTCACTCAACCTGTGATAGTTCAAATACACTTTGTTTAAAAAAGTCCCGCCTTTAAACACGATATCAGTACTTAGATGTTCATTAATTCTATTAAGAATTCTGGTTAAATGAAAATCTTTTTCTATTACAGTAGCAACAAATCCTTGCTCATCCGAGAGATAATAAATAACGTCCTTCAGTATTTTTTTATCCATTCAAAATAACCTTCCAATCTTGATTGACAGCACCTTTTCTTGACTTAATAAAAGGATTAAACGGAGAATATGAATTATCCCTTCCTATAGATGATTTTAATCGGCTCAGCTCCTCCAAAGAAACACCCGCACGCTCAAGCATAAACCCCGCGCGTTTACGAACAGCGATAACCGGAAATTTATTTAAATAGCGCACAAACTTCTTCACATCGATCTTTTTGATTTGTTCATTGATTACCTCTTGTACATTTCCCCACGAACCAATGGGCTTGGAAATAAAATCGACCAGTGAGCGCTCTTTATCACTAATTGACACATACTCCTCGTCGATCTTTATTTTTTTTATTCCAAACATTTTTTTAGAAGATATTTTCATAGCCCGAAAACTTATTTTCCCAATCTTACGCATCCGATTGGTTTCTGCATTCAAGATAGTAACTTTCTGAGGGATCTGTTCCGTAAAACCCCAATAATTATACATTGAGCTATAACCAACATAATAAGGAATCTCGCCCATCCATAAAGAGGCAACAACAAATTCATGTGGCATCCAACTTTGATTTGGTGCTTTTAATGGTACAACAAGATATTTTCCTCTTTTTAACTGAATAAGACGGTTCCTTTTGGCAAGATTATCAAGTAAACTGGTAGCCTTTCGATAATTACCTAATACCTTCACTGCGTAATCAGTTGTAACAACTCTTTGCTTCTCGAACTCTGACCGAGAGAGCAAATAGACAGCATCTTTTGATAGCTCGGAATATCTATTTTTTTTCATTGTCTTTTTATTTCCTATTTCAATTTCAGAGTGAATTACGGAATATATTGACAATATACTACAATACTCTTACCCTGTCAAATAAAAATATCAAAAAA
>CAZMLS010000153.1:2070-4208 GCA_964567215.1 uncultured Atribacterota bacterium
AAAAATATCAAAAAAGGAGGTTGTGTCTATCTATTACTTGCCAGGTAACAGCTCTTAAAAAAGTGGGATATGTCTTGTCTCTACTTATTTAAATTCCCCCTACACCACAAAAACCTCTCTATCTATAAGCTGTTCTATCTTCCGGTTAAACAAACCAGCATATTTATCAGGATGAAAAGTATGAATGGGGATTATTTTCCCCGGCTTTAATTTTGCCACCATTTTTTTTAAGGTATCCATCCCGGCATGCCCGCTGGTATGGACCTAATAAAAGATCATCTTCTTCCTCTTTATAAATTGCATCATCTTCTGCATGGAGTAATCCTGTAAATACCCTTCCCACAAGGAATAAATAAATGTAGCCCCTTCAATGTTTCTAATTAACTCTAAATCTTTTAACATCGAGGGCCTGACCATCATCATGATTTCCCCGCTCCTATCGGAAATCTCTTTCCTGGTAATCTTGTAACTTTTATACCGATACATTAATTCTTCCCTGCCCTCTTGTGTTATTCTCTTACACAACCAGTAGGGAAAGAAAACCTTGATATTTGGATAAGCTTTGGAAGGATAGGGAATCCTGGCAGCATCTTTTAGACCACCAAGGATATTAGCAGTATAAAAATCAATGGCAAATATTTTTCCTGTTCTTAAAGAAGCACGATAAAAAGAAACCAACCGGTCAATATTCTGGGCTGAAAAATAAAGAAGGGTCATATTTTTGCTCGCCTTCAATAATTTCACCGTCTCCTCTTCAATCTCTCTTTCAGATTTAAATTCTCCTGCCCCCTTCCCCTTTAATCCTCTATTCAAAACTGTTCCTTCCAGCAGAAGTACATCTATATCTTCCGGTGCATTATCCAAAAACCATTGGAATACTCCCTGCTTTCGACCGTGTTCCCTGAAATCACCGGAATAAAAAAGACTCTTCCCCTCCGCCTCTACCAAAAAAGCATAGGAATCAAAAGCGGAATGGTCCATCAGATAAGGCGTTATTTTAAAATCACCGCAGGAAAAACTCTTCCCGCTCTCTATAGGATGATAATTTGAAATGCTCCCTCTAACCGAGGTAAATATTACCGTTAAATCCATAATTTTTTTCAGAAAACAAGAGACGGTTCTTTGTTTCAAACTCTAAAGATCTTATTGACCGTGAATCCTGTCAATCTGGACAACTGTCTTAATGAGCATCCATTCAGTTTCTTAAGGAATTTTCAAACCTCAGTTTGGGTTTTTAATATCTTATGGTAAAGTGTGGATAAGTCTATATTATATTGACTCAATACTAACTGTCTAATCTCTTTGCCGGATAGGGTTTTCCTTTTTTCAGGCAGGTCAAGGCATTGATCGTTGTTCAATTCATGATTAAATCTCTTAAATCCTTCAATAGCTCTATCTCTTTCTTTGCCGAACATTATCTTCATCCTCTGTAAAGATGTTCTGTTGATTGATGCCTCTTATCATGATGTGATATATTTTACTTTTACTTTTTATTCTTGCTGCTCTCGGCAAAAAAAATCGCCCCAGCAATAGTTTACGCCAGTAGTGGGGTGATGCCAAACAAAGAACCGTCCCCTGTTTTACTTAATTGTATCTGAAGCAAAAACCAAAGCTGAAAAAACGATTAAACTGGTTACTATAATCAATAAGATAAAAATAATTCTTTTCATTCAAAAACCTCTTTCAATTTTTAATAATGTTTCTATTTACTACACACCTTCAATCCTTCCGGACTTAATACTCTCTTTTATTATCTCTCTCCTCTTTTCTTCCAGGACAACCTAAAAGATACCGAATTATTGATCTGGTACGCCTTCCCTATTTAAGAAAATGGGATGTCCCTATTATTATTCAGTCCTTACCATATGATTCTTGAGCTAAACAAGAGGGTCCCGCAAAGGATAACAAACAAAGCGTAATTATAAATATAGTAGTTATTCTTTTCATTATACACCACCCCTAATCCATAAACTCTTCTCAATAATTTAATTTTCGAATTTCAATCCCAACCTTTTACTTTTGCAAATCATTGTTATCCAATATTTTTCTTTTTCCCAAATATTATCAGAATATGGAAAACAAGATGGTTTGTAGAGCCTTGAGGTCAGGCTTCACAATTTCACATTTTTATCAATTCT
>CAZMLS010000154.1:0-4187 GCA_964567215.1 uncultured Atribacterota bacterium
TCTACGGTAAGGAAATTCTTCTCAACTTCAATTTCGTACACCATCCTGGAGCCAAGATAAATCACCTGACTGATTATACCATTAATAGTACCTGATTTCTTAGGTTCCAGTTCTGCAGATTCAGGTCTAATAACCAGAAAAATTCTATCTCCTTCTGAAAAGGTATTCTTTGGTATAGACACTTTATGTTTTACCCCTTTTATATCGACTTCAATTTCTTCCTGAGATAAAATATTTACCACTTTCCCTCCCAAAAAGTTTGCTTTACCAATAAAATCAGCTACAAAATAATTAACCGGATGAGCATAGATTTCCTGAGGGGTACCTATCTGCTGAATCTTGCCAGCCTTCATAATAACTACACGGTCGGAAAGAGTTATTGCCTCTTCCTGGTCATGAGTAACATAGACAGAAGTTATACCAACTCTCTGTTGTATTTTTCTAATCTCTAACCTGGTAGATACCCGCATCTTGGCATCAAGATTGGAAAGAGGCTCATCAAGCAATAATACTTTAGGCTCCATAATTAAAGAACGAGCCAAGCTAACCCGTTGCTGCTGACCTCCAGAAAGTTGTGCCGGAGATCGATTATTTAATCCTTTTAAACCCACTAAATCCATAATAGCTTCTGTTCTTTTTCGAATATCTTTTTCTGCTATTCGGTGTATCTTTAATCCATAGGCAATATTTTGATATACAGTCATGTGCGGAAATAGAGCATAATTTTGAAACACCATAGTAGTGGGTCGTTGATTGGGAGGGGTGGTAGTTACATCTTCTCCATCAATAAATATTTTCCCGGAAGTAGGCAGTTCAAAGCCGGATATCATTCGAAGAGCAGTCGTTTTACCACACCCGGAGGGGCCTAAAAGAGTAACTAGCTCACCTTCTTTTACTTCTAAATTCACCTTATCTACTGCTGTAACGCTTTCTTTTCCGCTTCTAAAAATTTTTTCTAAATTTTTAAGAACAAGGTAATCCTGTTTCATAAAAAATCCTTTCCTTTTTCTTTATAATCAGGCAACAATATCAATGGTTCTTACGCCTTTACCAATTCGATTGACTATTAGCTGAATAATCCCCAAGGCGATTAATACTATAATAATCAATAAATTACTCATTGCTGCTGCTTGTGCATACCTGCTATTGTCCACAAAACCCAGTATAGCTATAGTAATTAAATTCCATTTACCCGATACGACAAATATGACTGCACTGATAGCAGTCATAGCTTTTACAAAATTATAAGCAAGGCCGGAAAAAAAAGCCGGAGCAATCATGGGTAAGGTAATTCTGCGAAAAGTAGTATTGCTATCAGCTCCTAAATCAGTTGAAGCCTCCTCGATAGAAGGATCAATTTGCTGTAGAGCGGCAATTCCAGAGCGTATCCCTACCGGCATATTTCTAAATACCAGAAGAATGATGATAATCCAGGCTGTTCCAGTCATTACGAAAGGAAACAGTACAGTTTTTTGGTTAAAAGCCAAGATATATCCTATACCAACTACAGTCCCGGGGACAGCAAAGGTAAGCATGGAGATAAACTCCATTACACCGCGACCAATAAATTTTTTCCTTATGACCAGAAAAGAGATAAAGATGCCTATAATACCGGCTATTGGCGTAGCTACAGACGAAAGAACCAAGGAATCAATTAAATAATCCTTACCTACTTGATACACTTCTACATAATTTTTTAGAGTTAAGGTGGGGTTAACTCCCCAGAGGGTCTGAAAAGAACCGTGAATGATGGTGCCATAAAAAAGAAACACCATTCCGGTAAAAATAATACAACAGCTATAAACAGGTAGTTTTATATACCACTCCAATTGCTTAATCGTTGCACCGGTGGGCTTTCCGGTAACTGTAACATATGATTTTCGAGAAACCCAGTATTTTTGCAGGAAAAAAGCAATGATGGTTGGAATGAACAGAAGTATCGCCAGGGTAGAACCCCGAGGTAAATCGTACATCCCGGTAATTTGTAAAAAAGCCTGCACAGAAAGAACGCGATAATTTCCAGAAATAACCATAGGGTTCCCGAAATCAGCCAATGATTGGATAAATACCAAAAGCCAGGCACTGGCAATACCCGGGGTTGCCAAAGGTAAAGTAATGGTAGAAAACACTTTTGCTCTTGATGCTCCCAAATCCATAGAAGCCTCTTCTAAGGATGGATCAATAGCTTGAAGAATACCGTAAAGAACTAAAAAAGCTGTAGGGGCATATGCAATGGTTTCAACAAGTATCAATCCTCCCAACCCATATATAGTATAGTCACCAATAATTTTACTTAAAAAAGAATTAAGGCTTCCTGCTCTTCCAAAGAGAAGAATGGCTGATAGCGCAACGACAAAGGGTGGGGAGATAATAGGGAAGGTTGCAGTCATTCGAAAGAAATTTTTAAAGGGCATGGGAGTTCTGGTAAGGGCATAAGAAAAGATAAACCCAATGATAGTACCTATCGTTGCTGTGTACACTCCTAAAAGCATGCTATTGAAGAAGGGTTGATAATAATACCTTTTGGAAAAAATTGCTGAATAGTTGGAAAAATTCCATTGCTTATCAATAAATAAACTGGTTTTAAAGACTTGAAATATCGGAAATACCACAAATACTATTAAGAAATAAAAAATGGCCAGTATAGATATAAATAGTAATGGTTCTTTCCATATCAAACGGAGATTTCCGGTAATATCATGTATCTTTCTATTTGAACTGTTCATATTTTCAATCCTATAATATTTATGTTGGCAATATAATGATCCCTGCTACTAAAATAATTAACCAGCAACAGGGATCATTATTTCTCTATTACTTCGCTAACACACTGTAATTATTTTCCTATCCTGTCTCTCCAAGCGGTAACCATTTCATCTTTGTGTTCGCCTGCCCAGATTGCGTCATAATCGATTAATTTTACTTTATCTAAAGTTACCGAACCTTCCTTAACTGTTGCTTTTGGATTAACCGGTAACCGGTTGTATTTCTGGAATAAATCCTGGGCTTCTTTGGTAAAACACCAGTCAATAAATTGCTTTGCTAATTCTGGTTCCGGTCCACCTTTAATTAAAGAAAGACCTCCAACTTCATAACCAGTTCCCTCTGAGGGGAAGGTCATAACCACTGGATATCCTGCATTTATACCTTTAGCCATAATATCATGCGAAAAAGCAATACCAACTGCTATTTCACCTAATCCAACCATAGGAATGCAACCTGTTCCTGATTTAGTATACTGAAAAATACTTTCTCTATCAAATTCTTCCCACCAATCCAGAGCTTTTTCCAGTCCAACCATTTGGATAAGAGTTGCATAAGTAGTATATGAAGTACCAGAAGTATACGGATAAGCTATAGCAACATTCTGTTTAAAAGCTGGGTTTAAAAGATGAGACCAGGAAGTCGGAGCTTCTAGATTATGTTCCTTTAGAAAATTCACATTAGATACAAAGCCGATTGCACCGGTGTAAAATCCTGTCCAAGCCCAATCCTCTGCATGCAAAATGTCTTTTAATTCAAAATCGGTATTAGGTTTATATGGCTCAAGCAATCCCTTGGCTGCGGCATTGATATGAGAAGTATTTGAACCTGCGTGCCACATGCTTGCTTGAGGATTTACTGATTCTGCTTCCATACGGGCTAACACTTCACCAGAGGACATTCTCACCCATTCTACATCAATGCCAGTTTCTTTCTCAAAAGCCTCAATATAATACTGGGCCTCTTCGGTATCAAATGCTGTATACATATGTAGCACCTTACCTGCTGCCAGGCCTGTTACAAACACACTGCATAGTAAAATCGCGACCATTAATAATGTTAAAGTTAACTTTTTCATGAAAAACCTCCTAATTTTTTATTTTTTTTACTGCCAGATAAAAATATCTATGTCCTTTATAGAATATATACTACCTTTTATATCAGCCTCCCTTCTTTTTTTTCAAAATAATTAAGGTATAAATTATTTTAAAAACAATTTATACCTTATAATTCAAGAAGTCTACCGTGGGGATTAAATTTTTCATATAAGCCTTTTCTTAATTCCTGCTTTTTTTTATAAGAATTAATATGATTATAATCTGCTTGCTTCCACGATGGAGAGGTAAGAAGAGCATTATCAAACATAGCCAAAAGTTTTCCTTCAAATTCACCCTTGTATTCTTTATTAATAAATTTTTGAAATG
>CAZMLS010000155.1:0-4148 GCA_964567215.1 uncultured Atribacterota bacterium
TGCCATTTGTTATTTTCCTCCTTGGAAATATAAAATATGATTATCTTGATATAATGATTTGGTTTTATGGAGCCCACGACCGGAATTGAACCGGTGACCTCATCCTTACCAAGGATGCGCTCTTCCGACTGAGCTACGCGGGCGATATTTTCATAAGTGGTGGGGAGGGAAGGATTCGAACCTTCGAAGGCGTTCAGCCAACGGATCTACAGTCCGCTTCATTTGACCACTTTGATACCTCCCCATATCCTTATACATCTTATTATTATAGAAAAAAGTATTTGTATACTCTTAACGCCCTTATAACGCCCTTAATTATTTGTTTTTTTTTAATATATTTTTTTGGAGCCGATGATCCGGTTCGAACGGATGACCTGCTGATTACAAATCAGCTGCTCTACCAGCTGAGCTACATCGGCAATCTTACACATTATAATTATTTTTAACGATTAAGTCAATATTTTTAAAAATTATTTTTCAATTAATTCTAATTTTCTTTTTATTCTTTGCAATGCATTATCTATAGATTTTACATGCCTTCCTAATTCCTCAGAAATCTCCTGATAGGATTTCGCTTCCAGATATGCTTCTAAAACATCTCTCTCCAAATCAGATAATACTCTTTTAATTCTTTTTTTTAGATTCCCTAATTTTTCATTGTTTAAAAATAGATCCTGAGGATCATTACCGCTTAAACTATCTACGATATCCAACAGTGTTCTATCAGAATCTTCGTTATAAATTGGCCTGTTTAACGATATATAAGAATTCAGAGGTATATGTTTTTGCCGGGTAGCGCTTTTAATTGCGGTAATAATTTGTCTGGTTATGCAAAGCTCCGCAAATACTTTGAAAGAAGATATTTTTTTAAATTGATAACTTCTAACCGCCTTATACAATCCGATCATTCCTTCCTGAATAATATCTTCAGTATCAGCACCGATTAAAAAATAGGAGCGTGCTTTCATTTTAACCAATTTTTTGTATTTATTAATGATAAATTCTTCTGCGATGGAATCTCCTTGATTAGCCAGACAGGTAAGTTCTTCATCTTCGTATTTTCTATAATTAACCAAACATCTTTCCACTTCGATATGTTTCATCGATTAATCCTCCATTATTGCCTAGCCATTTTGCACAGATTAGTTTGTCTATTGATCTTGTAATGAAATATATAGATTGAATACTACACTAGCCTTTTATTAGATATCTTCCCGGAATGATTCTACAATGTTAATCATTTTCTTGTCTTGCTGGTTGATTGATTCTTTTTCTATAAATTATCTATTATTATATTATTATACTCTAAACTATAAATTAAAAAATAGTTTTTTTCCACCTTACTCCTTCTGAAGTATCTTCTAAAATGATTCCATTTTCTTTTAATTTATCCCTTATTTTATCAGCCATGCTCCAATCCTTTTCTTTTCTGGCTTTCTCTCTTTCGTCTATCAGGTTTTGTATTTCCTGTTCCTCGAAATTTATTTTTAAATCTTCATCTCCTAAAATACCCAAAACTTGACCTGCTAAGTCATGGTAAAATTTCACAACATCTTCCAATACTTTTTTATTTTTAAATCCTTCAGAAGTTAAATAAATATTTACTTCTTTATTCAAAGCAAAAATCCAACTCAAGGCAACCGGAGTATTAAAATCATCATCCATTGCTTCCATGAATTTTTTTTCATTTTCTTTTATTTGACCTATAAGTAATTCTTCATTCTTATTCAAAGAGTCTTTAAACTTCTCTTGCTTTAAGATATATTTTACATTATAAATCGTATTTTTTAGCCTTTGCAGACTCTTCCGTGATTGCTGCAGCTGTTCTTCGCAAAAATCAAGAGGATTTCTATAATGAGCGGAAAGAATAAAGTATCTGGTAGCTTCTCCACTATATTTTTCTCGAATTTCTCTTACTTTCATAATATTTCCCAATGATTTAGACATCTTCTTGTTATTTAAACAAAGATAACCATTATGCATCCAATATTTTACAAATTGTTGACCGCTGTAGGCCTCGCTTTGTGCTATCTCATTCTCGTGATGAGGAAAAATTAGATCCGAACCTCCCGCATGAATATCGAAAGTTTTTCCTAAATATTTCATGGACATAGCTGAACATTCAATGTGCCATCCCGGCCTCCCTTTTCCCCAGGGACTTTCCCAATTAGGCTCACCTTCTTTTGCTCTTTTCCATAAGGCAAAATCTATTGCCTCTTTTTTTCTTTTATCCACTTTCACTCGGGAACCTGATCTTAATTCTTCAATATTTTGATGAGATAATTTACCGTATCCTTTAAATTTTGATACATTAAAAAATACATCGCCATCTATTTCGTAGGCATACCCTTTCTCTTCCAGGCTTTTTACCATTTCAATAATCTCTTTAATGTGGTCTGTTGCTCTTGGGTAAACATCTGCTCTTTCTATTTTAAGAGAATCGGTATCAGTAAAATATTCCATAATGAATTTTTGTGCTAATTCACGAACCGTAATACCAAGTTCATTTGCCTTTTTAATCATCTTGTCATCTATATCTGTCAAATTTTGCACGTATTTGACTTTATACCCTATAAACTTGAAATATCTTCGGACTACTTCAAAGATTACAAATGGTCGGGCATTCCCTATGTGAATAAAATTATAAACAGTAGGTCCGCAAACATATATTCCTACTTCTCCTTTTTTCAAAGGGACAAACTTTTCTTTTTTACGGGTTAAAGTGTTAAATATCTTTAAAGTCATTCTTTTTTCCTTTCGTTAGGTTTCTTAACAAATAATTTTCAATTAAGAAAAGGAATCTATTTGTATTTTATTTTATTTTTTTCCTTTTTTAGTTCTGCCAAAAATCATTCTTCCGGCAGGAGTTTGTAATATACTGGTTACTAATACGTTTATTTTTTTACCGATAAACTTATTACCATCTTCGACAACTATCATAGTACCATCGTCTAAATAAGCAATACCCTGCTCTGGTTCCTTACCGGGTTTGATTATTTGAGTGATAATTTCTTCACCGGGAAGAATTACCGCTTTTAAGGCATTGGATAAATCATTAATATTTAATACCGGGATACCTTCAAGTTGAGCAAGTTTGTTCAGATTATAATCATTGGTAATTATTTTTCCCTTTATGTCTTTGGCCAACCGAATCAATTTAGTGTCTACTTCTTTATGTTCCTTGTAATCCTTTCCGGTAATTCTGATCTTATTTTTTTTTATTTCGGTTATCTTATTAAGCACGTCCAAGCCTCGACGTCCTCGATTCCTTTTGAGAGAATCTGATGAATCTGCAATGTGTTGAAGTTCAAGTAATACAAAACGTGGAATAATTAATTCTCCTTCTAAAAAATCAGTTTGGCAAATATCCAGGATACGTCCATCTATAATAACACTGGTATCTAATATTTTTGGAAATGCAGTATTTTTTGAATCTTTCTTATTAGTTCTTCCAATATTTTTAAAATTACCAAAATAATTCACAATTTCATCTTTTTTTGTCAATCCGATATTAATTCCAATAAGTCCTAATATGATGCTTAGCACGATCGGTAAATAAGAGCCAATTATTGGAACAAACGAAAGTGAATAGGCTAAAAGATTAGCAATAATAAGACCGATAACCATTCCAATAATAGCGGCTGTAAAATTCTGTGTAGAAATCTTTTGCAAATTTACAATAATTTCAGACAATACTTTTTGTATTTTGGTATTAAATAACAAGGAAAGCAGGTATCCTATTGTTCCACCAATCACGACTGCCAGGATATAAAATAAAATATTATAATAAATGTATAAATCAGGAATAAAATATATTTTTTGATAAATTTCATATCCTACTATCGCTCCAATAAGCACAAAAATAATTTTTAATATTTTCCTTCTTAGCATTTTTTCGCTCCTTTATTCTTTTTTAAAACTATGTTAAATTCTCACCTCCTTATAAAGTAAATATCAGCAAATAATTTTAAAGTAAATAAATTATAACATGGTCTTTATTTGCTGTCAAAATAGCTTAAGATAATCGTTAGCTCGTTGGTATTTAGTCGTTAGTAAAGAAAGGGAAATACAAATGCAAAAGATACAAGACAAGATAGTCGTTAGTCGTCACGGTAGGACAGCCAGTTACCTGACTGCCCCCGCACAGA
>CAZMLS010000156.1:0-4144 GCA_964567215.1 uncultured Atribacterota bacterium
AATTGAATAATATAATGATCACAATTCTTATATTCTTCATTCGTTTCAAGAACCTCAGCTCTCCAAATATTGGGAAAAGGTTTATTTTCTACAATTTGTCTTAAATTGTGATGTGTGTGAGTATCAATAATCCCCACTTCTTTTCTCAATGGAACTGCAACATTATGGTATAATTCAATTTCTTCGGGCCGCTCTAATAACCAATTATCTCCTAAAAATTTTTCTTCCATCTTTGTCCTCCAATTATTTTAATATTTTTTAAATATAACTAAAATTTTGTAAATACGAACCTCTTTAATATTTTTATTCTCATCTTATTATAACTAGGTATTAATAAAAATATTTTGCGATTTTTAAAAAAAATAATATATCTATTACTTAATAAAATCCAAATGAGAAGATGTAATCACTCTCGTAATTTTAAACATTTCTTTTAACACCAAGGCAGCTGCCCCTATAACAGTACAATCTTTTCCCAAACTTACAGGTATAATTTTAGCAACTTCAGCAGAAACGGAAAAAGCTCTTTTTTGCACCGCCTTTTTCAAGGGCTCAAAAATAAGATCTCCAGCCCGGGCTATGCCACCTCCTATGATTACTAATTCAGGATTAAAAAGATTGATAATATTAGCCACTCCAGTGCCCAAGTATTCTCCTGTTTCCTCCATGATGCTTCGTCCCAATTTATCCCCTTGATTAGCTGCTTTAGCTACAATTTCCGCGCTAATTTTATTTAAATCATAATTTGCTAATTCATAAATTAATGATTTCTTACCTTCTTTAATTGCTTCAATTGCTCTTTTTGCTATAGCTGGACCTGATGCCATAACTTCGAGACAACCCTTATTACCACAGCTACACTTCGGGCCATTGTAATCAACAGTAGTATGCCCAATTTCTCCAGCACAGTTAGTTTTTCCGGGAAAAAGTTCTCCATTAATAACTATTCCAGCTCCAATTCCCATCCCTACATTGATAAAAACAAAATTTTTCACTCCCTGTCCTTTCCCAAACTCAGATTCAGCTAAAGCCATAACATTAACATTATTATCGATAAAAAGAGGAATATGAAATTCTTTTTTTAATATTCCCCTTAAAGGAGTATCTCTCCACCCAAAATTGGGAGTGATAAGCATTGTTCCTTCTTCATTTATTAGACCTGGTGCTGCTACTCCAATCCCTGCTATCTTTTTTCGTTTTATTCCGAAATTATTAATAATATTGCGGATAGTAGCTATTAGTTTTTCTATAACCTTATCTTTGTCTTGCTGACAATCAGTAGGATATTCAATTATTTTTTCAATCCTACCTAACAAATCAGTAATAACGATCGTAGTGTGAAGAGTACCTAAATCAACTCCTATCGAGTAGTAGGCTTTGGAATTCAACTCAAGTAAAATAGCTTTCCGTCCCAGCCCCGAGGAAGATAATCCAATTTCTTTTATTAAGTCTTTTTTAATTAAATAATCAACAATGCTGGAAACAGTGGACCGAGTAAGTTTAGTTATTTTGGAAATATCTGCGCGAGAAACAGGATCTTTATCTTTGATCAAATTTAAAACGAGGGAACGGTTTATTTTTTGAACTAATCTAAGATTTCCTGTTTTGGTGTACAATACTTTATATCCTTTTTATAAAAATATAATTGTTTGTTCATTAAACATTCAATTACATTTTATAATCATCTCTATAAAATGTCAAATAAAGTTTCATGCTATACAAGGGTCAAAATACCTAGAATGGTTATCTCTTTTAATCTTGAAAAATCTTTGCCTTTATCGCTCTTTTAGCTTAAATAGGCGAATATAAAAAGGAATTAAGATTAATCAAGTTCTATCTTTAGGTAAATTCAATCTCGTTAGAAATAAAATTATTCTTTTAATCACTTATCTCATAAATAGACCACCATTCACATCAATGGTTTCACCGGTAATAAAATCATTTTCAATTAAAAATTTTATTGTTCTTGCAATATGAACTGCTTCTCCTATTCTTTTAATAGGGGTAACTTCCTTAAATTTTTCCATTTTCTCCGGAGTTGACACTTTTTTATGAAATGGAGTATCTATTACTCCTGGAGCTACCGCATTTACTCTAATTTCGGGAGCTAATTCATTAGCTAATCCTCTAGTAAAGGAATCAACCGATCCTTTACATGCCCCATAAATTATTGCTCCTGGAGCTCCATGGCGCATTGCAATAGAACTTATATTAACAATATTCGGATCTTCTCCCTTTTTAAGCAAAGGGATACAAAGAGATGATAATTTCATAGTAGAAAAAGTATTTAAAGAAAAAATTTCTATCATTAGTTTCCATTCTAACTCATGTGCTGCTTGTCTACGAATCAAACCTCCGGCATTATTAATTAAAACATCAAGCTTAGAATATCTATCAGCAACCTTTCTAACCAATCTTATACAAGCCTCTTCAGAAGTTAAATCCTCTTGAATAAGAAAAGCTTCTCCACTATTTTCCTCAACATCTTTGGCAACTTTCTCAGCTGCCTCTTTAGAACTATAATAATGTACAATGATCTTATTTTGGGGAGCCAATAGTCTGGCAGTTGCTGCCCCAATACCTGTACTTGCACCAGTAATAAGTATAACTTTAGACATTTTTCTATTTTAATACTCCTTTCATAGAAAATTCTTTCAATCATTTTTAAGAAATTTTACCATCCTTTAAAATTAGTAAAACCATTATCTTTGTACCCTACCTAATCCTGCTCCTTCAACCAAGCTTTTCACTTCTTCCACTGAAAGCAAAGGTAAATCACCGGGGATGGAATGCATGAGACAAGATGCTGCTACTGCAAACTCAAGGGCTTCTTTATTATTACTTAAATTGTTTAAACCATAAATAAGTCCTGCAGCGAAAGTATCTCCCGCTCCTACCCTATCTACAATGTTGTGAATTTCATACTTTTTCGAAATAAGAAATTCTTTTCGATTATTAATTACTGCTGACCAACCATTATAATTTGCAGAATGACTTTCTCTTAAGGTTATGGCAATTTTTTTAATATTGGGATATAATTTGAGAATTTTATCAGTTAATTCTTTATATTTTTCTGCTTGAAGCTTTCCTGACTCTATATTTATATCCACCTTAACACCAAGAGATTTTTGACAATCTTCTTCATTTCCTACGACAATATCAGCATATTTAACCAACTCCCCCATTACCTCAGGAGCAGATTTCCCATATTTCCACAACTTTCCTCTATAGTTAAGATCACAGGATAAAGTAATGCCTTTTTCCCTCGCTTTTTTTACCGCTTCTAAGGAAAGCTCTGAGGCAGAAAGAGAAATGGCCGGAGTAATTCCGGTAATATGGAACCAAGTTATTTTATCAAATACTTTATCCCAGTTAATATCACCGGGTTTTGTCTCAGCTATAGCGGAATGAGAGCGGTCGTAGATAACCTTAGAAGGTCTTTGATTGGCTCCGGCTTCCAAAAAATAGATACCCAACCTGTTTCCCTTTCTCATAATAAGTGAAGTATCTACACCCTGTTTTTTTAATTCTCCAATACAAGCATCTCCGATTGGATTATCAGGGATTACGGAAACATAGGCTACATTGAGACCAAATCGGGCTAATCCCACAGCTACATTTGCCTCTCCCCCTCCAAAGGTAGCTTCCAAAAGAGGGCTCTGGAAAAATCTCTCCAGGCTAGGTGATTTTAGCCTTAACATTATCTCACCAAAAGTAATATATTTTTTCATTATTTTCTCCATGTAAAAATTATTTTTGCAAGAGGTGAATGGCAAATCCTGATACTTCTTGATCTATATAGATTGCTTTAAGTTCACCGTTCTTCTCTTTAGCGGTCTCGGGAAGGACGGAAATACCCTTCTTTTTTAAGTAAGCTATAGCCCTGTGAATATCGTTAGTAGCTATGGCAATATGACCATGCTTCCCTAAATATTGGTTTTTCATAATCTCAAAAGTTGGACCAGCAAAAATAGAGGTCGTTCCCTCTTTTACAGGAAAATAAAAAAGATGTGAGAGTTGGTTGGCAGAATTAAGAGCCTTTTCTTTGCTTTCCTCATTTATTCCCAGATGTACAAACTCAAAACCTAAGATTATAGAAATCGCTTCTTTGCTAAGTCTGGTAATCTCGGAAAAATTACCGGAA
>CAZMLS010000157.1:0-1781 GCA_964567215.1 uncultured Atribacterota bacterium
TGGGTAAAAAAATCACCATCCGGACCGAATATTTCAATTTCTTCTCCCTTGAATACCCTGTTCTTTTGCTCCATCATTGCAATCTTAGTATTTTTATCGTAATGATGGATGATTCCGATAAAATCATAAGTCTTGATGTAGGCACTGCTGTCATATCTTTGTTCATCTCCGCCTGGTTTAGCAAAATAAAAACCAGACGTAAAGCATCGGTTGCTGGTCTTTTTAATTTCATTTAGCCATTTCTCATTAAAATGATATTCTTCCGGATTTGAAAAGTAAGAATCTATAGCCTGACGGTATGCCTTGACAATACTTGCTACATAATAAGCACTCTTCATTCTACCTTCAATCTTTAGTGCAGAAATTCCAGCATCAATGAGTGACGGAATATGTTCTATCATGCATAAATCTTTGGAATTAAAAAAATAAGTTCCCCTCTCATCTTCAATAACCGGAAAATATTCCCCCGGTCTTTTTTCTTCTACCAGGTGATATCTCCAACGACAGGGGTGGGAACAATTTCCCCGGTTGGCATCCCTACCAGTCATATAATTGCTTAATAAACATCGTCCGGAATACGATATACACATGGCACCATGTACAAATGTCTCGATTTTTATATCATCGGGTACTTTTTCTACAATCTCCCGGATTTCAGCCAGGGATAATTCGCGTGCCAGGATTATCCTACTTATTCCTTGCTGATACCAGAAATTAACTGTAGCATAACTTGTAATGCTTGTCTGGGTGCTTAAATGTATTTCCATCTCAGGTATGATTTTTTTCACGATATTCATTATTCCCGGGTCAGAAATAATCATTCCGTCTAAGGAAAGATCTTTCAATTTTTTTACATACTCGGGCAGTTCGGCCAAATCTTCATTGTGGGGAATTATATTTAATGTCAGATATACTTTTTTTCCATTGTTATGGGCAAAATTGATTCCTTCTTCCAATTCGTCGAGATTAAAATTTTTTGCTCCCGCTCTTAATCCAAATTTTACTCCACCGACATATACCGCATCTGCTCCGTACATGACGGCAATTTTCAATTTTTCCAAACTCCCTGCCGGTGCCAGCAGCTCCGGTTTTTTCATCTTTTATCTCCTTATACTTGAGCAATTTTCTCAACTCTTTATTGTTTTGCTTTTAAATCTAAAAATATACTATAATAATACCATAATTTTAATCAATTAACCTAATAGACCGGGGGAGGACAGAAAAATGAAGGTAAAAAATATTTTAAATAATTTAAATAAAATTGCGCCCTTTTTCTTACAGGAAGAGTATGATAATAGCGGTATTCAATTTGCTGACCTTGAAGCGCCTGTAAAAAAAATATTGCTGTGTCTGGATGTTACTCAGGAAATTTTGAATGAAGCCATGAAAAATAAGGTCAATTTAATTATTTCCCATCATCCTCTTCTCTTTTCATCTTTAAAGCAAATAACCAAACAAAAAAATCCCCTGCTCTATCAGGTTGTTACCCGTCAAATAAATCTTATGGCAATGCATACCAATTATGACCTTGCCGAAGGTGGATTAAATGATTATGTAGCAAATCTATTGGGGATAAAGAAAATTGCACCTCTGCAGAGAGGTGGGGAAAAGGTCTTTAAATTTGCAGTATATGTACCTGTAGAATATGCCAATAAGGTAAGCCGGGCACTTTTTGATGCAGGCGCCGGAAAGATAGGAAATTACACAGAAACCTCTTTTAATATTGCCGGTCAAGGGACATTTAAACCCATGGAAGGAACCCATCCATTTATTGGAAAAAT
>CAZMLS010000157.1:1881-4140 GCA_964567215.1 uncultured Atribacterota bacterium
AGGCTAATTAAATCCAATGACCGAAAAATTCAGAAGGTAGCTTTATGCACAGGAGGAGGCAGTTCGCTTATAGAAAATGTCAGCAATTTAGATATCGATTTATATATTACCGGAGACATTACCCATCACCATGCTCTTCGAGCAAAAGAATTGAAACTAAATATATTGGAGATAGAACATTTTGATACTGAAAAATTTTTCGTTGAGGCAATTTATGATCAACTGGTAAAATTGGGAATTCCAAAAGGCATTTTAATTAAAAGTAAAAAAATGTCATCACCTTACAAAATACTATAATTGGTGATGGGTCAAAAATTTACAGGTTACAAGTTGCGCGTTGTAAGTTTATGAAGAGAAGTAGGGGATATATTGTTATAAGCCCTCATAAGATAGAGACACGGCGGGCCGTGTGAAGAAATAGGATTAAACCTCTTATTTAATTAAAATTTAAAAATATTGACAAATAATTTGGGTCGGAGTTTTCCGACCCCTACAAAAAACAACACAAAAAAACAAAAAACTATTAATTAAAAACTTCATCACTAAAACACTACACCACCACAAGCAGTAATCATAAGCTTATTAGGCATATTTTTCATAACAAACGATTTCTGATAAAGTTTTTCTTACTCTTTTCGTACCTAATGTTTGCGGGAATCCTAAAGGCATTAAAGCAACCACCTTTACATCTTCCGGAATTTCCAAAACTTCTTTTACTTTATCTTGATAAAATGCCCCAATCCAACAAGTACCCAAATCTAAATCAGCTGCTTGCAAACTCATATGGTCAAGGGCTATGGCAAGGTCAACAGAATAACTATAATCACCGTTTCCCATTTTATAGCTAGGATCTGTTGCACAACCTACAATAATAACTGCTGCTTCTCCTACAAAATTTTGATTTTTACAGGCAGTAATTAATTTTTCTTTTAACTTTTTATCTTTTACGACTATAAACTTCCACGGTTGATTATTACAAGCTGAAGGAGCTAATCTGCCAGCTTCTAAAACCTGCCGCAACAGTTCTTCGGGAATTTCTTTATCTAAATAACTGCGCACACTCTGTCTTTTTTTAATTGCTTCTAAAATCATTATATTTTCTCCTTTAATATTTATCGGTTTTATTTAACCGAAAGCAAAACAAGCAACCCACAACATAATCTGATCGTATTTGTTTGCAATCAGGTTTGCCTACCCCTGTTTTTTAAATTTACGTACCGGTTTAGTGAATTTATGAATAGATAAAGGATTTGTCTTTTACCTAAATCCAAACTAGGATTTGATTTCCTGGTTCATCTTTTCCAAATCTTCCTCTTCTAACAAATCCTCCAAATTATCCAGTTCTTTTAATTCGTCCTGCTGTTGTAAATTACCTACACTTTTTTTATCTTTTTTCATAACTATGCTCCCTCTTTTTTTATCTTGCAATCATTTTATATATGATATGCTATAATTATAGTACTTTATTATTATAATAACAGATTCTCCGAAAATATTTAACCACTTTGCAATTTATCTTTTCTTTATTTTCTTTTCTTTCGCTCAATACTCAATACTGTTTTTTTTCTTTCCCGCACTTTCACCCACATCCCATCTTGGACTATATACCAGATACTGTATACTCATTCCTATTTTTTTTGTTAGAAATTTTGTAAAATTTTTCGATAGTGATATAATAAAATTGCAAAAAGACCATTATTTTTCATTACTTTAATCAATAAAGTAAAATCCAAAGAAATAAAATGGTCGATTGAAAAATATATTCATTCTTTTTTATACTTAATAATCAATAAATTTCTCAAAATAATAAAGTAGTTATATGAATTAATTATAATTGAATTTTGAAAATCATTAACTTTTATTGTAGGAGGGAAATATAATGGATTATTTTGAAAAATTGAAAGACTACACCTCTAAACAGGCCATTAATCTTATTCTTAAAGGCTTGACTAATTCTTCTGATGAAAATCTTATCCGGTTAACCCATGTCGCTGAAAAAATTTCTCCAAGGTTTAAACCCGAGATAGGAAGAGTAAGAAAGTTATTCAAAGACAAGGCTCCGGCTTACCTTCTTGCCAAAAGAACACTTAAGGAAATCCATCCTAACGTGAAAGATAAAATGGTATTAAATTTTATGATTAAATATATTTTGATGGGTGCAAAAACCAGAGAAAATTTTGAGAAAAAAGAAGGCATTCCTTCTCCTTCCACCATCGTCATCAGTCCGACCATGAGATGCAATCTTCGATGTATCGGTTG
>CAZMLS010000158.1:0-4030 GCA_964567215.1 uncultured Atribacterota bacterium
TAAACCCCAAAAATTTACATGCAGAAAGAATTGATGGTTATAATCCTTTAGCAGTAGCTGATGCTATTGAAAGAAAAAAGAAAATTCTTCTTGCCGGAGAAGGTCCTGTTTTATTAGATACTATTACTTATAGGATTTCCGGTCATTCACCATCGGATGCTTCTTCTTATAGGACTAAAGAGGAGATTACTGCCTGGCAGAAAGTTGATTGTATTAAAGAATACGAAGATTATCTTAAAAAAAATAATATTTTGGTTTCTAATAAAGTGGACGATTTTAAAGATAGGGTAAAACAAAAAATAACTAAGGCATTAAAATTAGCTTCTTCTTTAGAAATTTCACCTCGAGTTAAAGATGATTTTATTGAAAAGGTGATGTTTTCCAATCAACAAAAAGATAAAATGGGAGATGGTATACCTGAAGTTTTAATTCCTAAAAAGGAAAATTCTCGAGTTGTCTCCATTAATTTTAAATCTCGTTTTGGCCTTGATAAAAAGGGTAAGCCTCTTCCTAAAGTGAAAGTATTTTCTTATCGTGATGCTATCTTTGAAGCGATGCTTTATCGTTTTTATGAAGATCCTACCATGGTTGCCTATGGAGAAGAGAACCGAGACTGGGGTGGAGCATTTGGAGTATATCGTGGTTTGACCGAGGCCCTACCTTATCATCGACTTTTTAATACTTCTATCTCGGAAGGAGCTATAATAGGCTCTGGAGTGGGATATGCCTTAAGCGGAGGCCGTGCTGTGGTAGAATTAATGTATTGTGATTTTATAGGTCGAGCAGGAGATGAGCTCTTCAATCAAGTTCCCAAGTGGCAATCTATGTCTGCCGGGAAACTTAGTATGCCCTTATTGGTCAAAGTTTCTGTAGGGAATAAATATGGTGCTCAACATTCCCAGGACTGGAGTGCTTTAGTTGCTCATATACCAGGACTTAAGGTAATGTTTCCAGCAACTCCCTATGATGCCAAAGGAATGTTGAATCTTGCTCTTCGAGGAACAGACCCGGTAATATTCTTTGAGAGTCAAAAGTTATATGATATCGGTGAGCACTTTGTCTCTAAAGGAGTTCCTGAGGATTATTATGAAGTACCGGAAGGTGAACCGATAATTAGACGAGAGGGGAAGGATGTTACTATAATTACCATAGGGGCGACCCTTTATCCGGCTATTGAAGCGGCAAATGAATTAGAAAAAAAATATAATGTTTCTACCGAGGTAATTGATTTAAGATTTATCAATCCTCTGAATTATAAAACTCTGGTTGAATCTGTAAAAAAAACCGGTAAAGTACTTATTGTTTCTGATGCCTGTGAGCGCGCATCTTTTTCCCATACCGTCGCTTCAAATATTAGTCAATTTGTTTTTGATTATCTTGATGCTCCGATAGCAGTAATTGGTTCACGTAATTGGATTACTCCTGCTGCGGAGATGGAGACCCTTTTTTTCCCTCAAAAAGAATGGATTATTGATGCAATTCATGAACGTCTTTACCCTTTGGACGGGCATAAAGTTACAACTAATCAGTCTATGACTGAGCAGTTAAGGAAAAATAAAATTGGGGTATAAGATTGTTATTGAAAATTAAAATCAGTTAGAGATAAAAAAATGAAGGATAAAATTATTCAGGAACTAAATAATAAACTTAAGGAAGATAGGCTTTTTGGAATAAAAGAAGTTTTTAACCAGATACAAAAAAGCAAAGAAAAGTTAAAAAAAACTAATGAAGTGAATAATCATGTTCATTCGATTTATTCATTTAGTCCTTATTCACCTTCTATGATTGCATATCTTGCTTGGAGTGCTGGTCTTCAAGCTGTGGGAATTATGGATCACGATTCTGTTTCCGGTTGTGAGGAGTTAATTGAAGCTTGTAAAATAATTGGCATTTCCTCTACTGTAGGATTTGAATTACGAGTAAATTTTTCCGGAACTATCGTTGAAGGAAAAAAATTAAATAGCCCGGATTCTGAAAATATAGGTTACATTACTATTCACGGTATCCCAAAATCAAAGTTACAGGAAGCTAAGAAATTTTTAAATCCAATACAGAATGCCCGGAATAAGAGAAATAAAAAAATACTGGCTAAGCTAAATGATTTAATTAAAAGTTGCGGAATGAAAAAGATTGATTTTAATAAAGAGATTTATAATATTTCCCAGGCAAAAGAAGGCGGAAGTATTACCGAGCGCCATATTCTTTATGCTCTTGCTAAAAAAATTATTCAGAAAGTGGGAAAAGGAAAAAAACTTGTTTTATTTTTAAAAGACAAACTTAACCTGGAGCTTTCTAAAAAGGTTCGGGAATTTCTTTTAGACGAAGATAACTCATATTATTTATATGATCTTTTAGGAGTTTTAAAAAGTTCTTTTTTAAATAAAATTTTTATTCAACCCAATTATGAAGAATGTATATCTGTATATGAAGCTGTAAAGTTTGGCAATTCTATAAATGCTATTTCTGCCTATGCTTATTTAGGAGATGTGACTGATTCGCCTACAGGCGATAAGAAAGCAGAAAAGTTTGAAGATGACTTTTTAGAGGAACTGATTCCTGAATTAAAGAAAATAGGTTTTAAGGCGATTACCTATATGCCACCACGAAACACCCTAAACCAACTTTTGCGCATACAAAGTCTTTGTAAAAAATTTGAGCTTATGGAGATAAGCGGTGTGGATATAAATAGCCCTCGACAATCTTTTAATTGTCCAATGATTTTAGAGCTGCAATTCAAACATCTAATTGAAGCAACCTGGGCTCTTATTGCTCATGAGAAACTGACGAATTATAATGAAAAATATGGTTTGTTTAATGGCAAAAATTTGTTAAAAGATAAATTACTCGAAGAGCGGATTAGAATATATAGCGGAATTGGGAGAAAAATAAATAAAAGACATCCCGAACTTGCTTATAAAAAAATGAGTTTTTAATCAATATATTTTTTAATATTATTTCTTGGAGGAGCAAGATGAAAAAAATCTATATAGAAACAATTGCTCCGCTTTTACGCGGGCTAACCTTTGATGGCGAGAAGGGGAATATTATTATATTCGAAGATGACCTAAAGAAAATAAGTGTTGCTGTTAAATATAAAAATTATAATCTAATATTTTCTGGTGGAATAATTTCTGATCAAGCAATAACCTTTAACCCGCTTCCTTTATATTTAAATTTAGTTCCAAATAGTAGTTTTTTAGATAAAAAACAATTTAGAAAGAAAATTACTTCTTATACAATTGAGAAATTTAAAGCCTACAAAAAAAAATATAATCAGGACCCAAGTCTTGTAATACTGGAAAATACTGGTATTTTTTATTCAGGAAAATCTTATAATGAGTCAATTGATATAAAAAATACTTATGAAGATATTTTAAAAAAAATCAAAACCAAACCTAAAACTTCTGAAGTCCAGGGTCATATAAAAGAAGAAAAGTCGAAAACAAATAGTGTTTGTGAAAAAGACTTAGAGAGTAATCGTAATATAAAAAAGATAGATAGGAACGAAATAGTAAAAAATAAGATAGCAGTAATAACCGGAGGAGCTCAAGGTTTTGGAGAAAACATAGTAAGAAAATTAGCAGAAGCAGAATGTTTGGTATTTATTGCAGATATTAATATTGAAGGAGCATGTCAACTCTCAGAGGAATTAAATATTAAATATAAAAGGACAACATCTATACCTATAAGAGTAGATGTAACGGATGAAGATTCTGTTAGAAAAATGATATACGAAGTAGTTAAAAAAGCTGGTGGCATCGATATTTTCATCAGTAACGCAGGGGTATTGAAGGCAGGCAGTGTAAAAGAGATGGAATTTAATGAATTTACTTTTGTTAATAAAGTAAATTATTTTGGTTATTTTCTGTGTGTAAAGCATGCCGCTAAAATTATGGCACTTCAAAATAAACCCAGTGAAAAATATTTTACCGATATTATTCAGATCAACTCGAAATCCGGACTTAAAGGTTCCAATAAAAATAGTGCTTATGCAGGAAGTAAGTTTGGAAGTTTAGGTCTTACTCAGAGC
>CAZMLS010000159.1:0-4021 GCA_964567215.1 uncultured Atribacterota bacterium
CAAGTATGCATTGACGGTTTTTTCCACCGTGAACAGGAAAAGTATATCGGTATATATTTAAATGCCCGTATGCTAATAAGTAGGATTTTATAAATTAAAAACCTATTAGAGTGGCACCACGGAAGTGACCTTTCGTCTCTTAGAGATGAAAGGTTTTTTGTTTTTTTAGAGATAATAATATATCTGTATACTCTATAGAGTGGAGTCTGATTTTAAAACTGTTAAAACTCAATTACCAGACTCAACCAGGGTGGCACCGCGGATAGTTAGCTCTCCGTCCCTTTTTATTAAAATAATTAGGGATGGAGAGCTTTTTTATTTAGAGAATAAAAAAAGAGGAGGTTATGTATGCTTATATTAATACAACGAAACTGGCCCCCCAGGGGGCGAATATTAATTTAAGAATAAAAAAGAAACTAAATTAAAAAAATATTCTAAAAGGAGAATGAAAAAAAATGAAACAAGTAAAATTTACCCTTAGTGAAAAAGAGATGCCGACTTCCTGGTATAATATTCAAGCAGACTTACCGGAACCACTTCCAGCTGTTCTTCATCCGGGAACCGGGGAACCAATTGTACCCAGTGACCTTGCTCCTTTATTTCCCATGGAGTTAATTAAGCAGGAAGTCAGCACCGAACGGTACATTGAAATTCCCGAGGAAGTTCAGGATATTTATCGAATATGGAGACCAACTAACCTTTTTCGGGCTCGAAGATTAGAGAAAGCGCTCGATACGCCTGCAAAAATATATTATAAGTATGAAGGAACCAGTCCTCCCGGAAGTCATAAACCCAATACGGCGGTTGCGCAGGCCTATTATAACAAAAAAGAAGGTATTACCCGGTTAACAACTGAAACCGGTGCAGGACAATGGGGGAGTGCTTTGTCTTTTGCAGGTGCCTGTTTTGGCTTGGAAGTTAAAGTATATATGGTAAAAATCAGTTATATGCAAAAACCCTATCGGCGGGTAATGATGCAGGTTTGGGGAGGGAATTGTATTCCCAGCCCATCGCCTGAAACTAAAGCCGGAAGGGATATGCTGGCTAAAGACCCTGATTGTCCGGGAAGTCTTGGTCTGGCAATCAGTGAAGCAGTAGAGGAGGCGGTTGGTCGTGATGATACCCATTACTCCTTGGGAAGCGTATTGAACCATGTCCTATTACATCAGACGATCATTGGTTTAGAGACAAAAAAGGTAATGGAAAAAATCGGAGATTATCCTGATATTGTTATTGGATGTGTCGGAGGAGGATCGAACTTTGCCGGTATGTTTCTGCCGTTTGTAAAGGACAAAATTGAAGGGTTGAAACCTGATTTACGAATAATAAATGTTGAACCGGCGAGTTGTCCGACTTTAACCAGAGGTCCTTACGGGTATGATTTTGGAGACGTGGCAGGGCTTACTCCTTTGATGAAGATGTATACTTTAGGACATGGGTTTATTCCCCCTCCGGTTCATGCCGGCGGTTTAAGGTTTCATGGTATGGCACCAATTGTTTCACATTTACTTAAATTAGGGTTGGTGGAAGCGCGCGCAGAACATCAATTGGGTACTTTTGAGGCCGGTGTTACTTTTGCAAGAAATGAAGGGATTATCAGTGCACCGGAAACAAACCATGCTATTAGAGCGACCATTGATGAGGCAATTAAATGTAGGGAATCCGGAGAAGCTAAGACCATTCTAATGTGTCATAGCGGACACGGACATGTGGATATGGCTGCTTATGAAGCATATTTTGCAGGAAAATTGAAAGATTATTCTTATCCTCAGAAAAAAATTGATGAAGCATTGGCGGAATTACCAAAAGTACAAAAGTAGAGCAACAAAGGGATGGTCACCGAAAAATATCGAGGGCCATCCCTTATAAAATTTCCTAAGGTTTCCTGCCGGAAGGCACAGGATGAGCTTAGCTATTTATCTCGCTCTGTCTATGAATCTATAAAAGATTCTATCTGCTGGTTTAAAGAGAATGGAATAATATTAGATACAAAAAAGAAGATTTTTTCAATTTTATGTTGTACAATAGATTGGAATGCAGTGAGGCGAATGCTACACTGCTTTTACTGTGGTAATTAATGAATTACGAGGAAGAAAAAAATGAAAATTCTTGTTTTTGGAGCCGGGGTGCTTGGCAGTTATTATGCAGCGAAATTATTTAATGCTAAATTGGATGTGACTATTCTTGCAAGAGGGGAAAAATATAAAAACATAAAAGAAAAAGGAATTGTGCTTGAGAATTATCTTTCAGATGAGAAAATTATTGCACCTGTAAAAGTGATTAATAAATTAGATTCAACTGATTTTGATTTGGTTCTGATTTTTGTACAAAGAATTCATGTAAAAAATATCCTTCCGGAACTGGCAAAGATTAAAAATGCAAAATCATTTATTTTTTTCGGGAATAATTTCATTGGATTTGAAAAAACTTGTAACATATTGGGGAAAGAAAAAGTACTAGCGGGTTTCGGTGCAATCGGAGGAAAAAGAAAGGGGCATACGGTTGTATTTGCCGATGCAGATCGTAGAGAACCGGAGAAAAAAGGTCCGATAATCATCGGTGAACTAAACGGGCTTTTGACGGATAGATTATTGAAGATAAAAGAAATTCTACACAGTGCAGGCATTGAAGTAAAGATATCAAAAGATATAGACGGTTGGCTTAAAACCCATGCCGTAGTTATTCTCAATCTTGCGGGAGCGGCGTATAAAGTTAATCTGGAGCTTAAAAAATTAGCAGAAAACAAGCAGTTATTGTATTTAATGATTCGGTCAATCAAACAATCTATCAAGGTTTTGTTTTATGCGGGAATCACTATTGAACCATTTAAATATCGGATTTTAGCACTTCTTCCTGATTTTATTCTGTACAGAATGTTTAAAAAATTACTAGTTTCAGAATTTGCAGCCATCGGACTAGCGGGACATGCAAGAGCGGCTCGTTCTGAGATGAAAGCACTTTCCTTAGATTTTTTAAAACTTGCAGGGCGATCTTCCGTGAAAATGGATGCATTAAAAAAGATTTTAAGTTATATCTAAGATGACAAGGGGGGGGTAGTATGAGAGAAGTTTTATTTGCCAATTTTAAACAAATTGATAAAAAAGGTTTATGGTCGTTAATTGTGGAAGACGGGATCATTCAGAAGGTTGAGAAGAAGAGAGAATCATTTTTAAAAAAGCAATCATTTATAAATATTTTTGATCTAAAAGGGAATTATCTCTTGCCCTCTTTTACGGATGCGCACATGCATCTTTCCTTGTATGCCACTCTCTTTTCCGCAGTAGATTTGCGGGAATGTTCTTCGATGAAAGCATTGCAGGATAAATTAAGAGCCGAAAAAAATAGGGAAGTCATTATTGGCTGGGGCTTTGACCATGAAAAATTTCAGGAAGAAAGAATGCCTACTCGAATTGATTTAGACAGCGTTTCTTCTGAAATACCCATTTTTATTCTTCGATTTGATGAACATATCGGAGTGATCAATTCTGAATTCTTAAGGCGTTTGGAGATTGACCGGAATACAAAAGAGCCGGAAGGCGGGAAAATCGGCCGTTTTTCAGATGGCTTACCGAACGGTATATTGGTGGATAATGCGCTTCCGACCCAAAAACTATTAAATAACCCCCGGATAAAAGATTCCATGCTGAATAATTTTTTAGAAGTACAGAAAGAACTTCTATCTAAAGGTTTAACCAGTGTAAGCGATATGGGGATTGATTTTAATACCTTGGATTTTTATCGGCAAATGGAGATAAAAGGATATCTCAAAATGCGTGTACATATCTATCTTGATGAAAAATGTCTTGCCGATAAGAATAGAATAAAAACCGAAATGCAAAGAAATGTTCAAAGCCTGGTGCAGGTTCGAGGATTGAAGCTTTTTGTTGACGGGAGCTTCGGTGCATCAAGCGGAGCTCTTTACGAACCTTATGCAGATGATCCTGAAAACAAAGGGATTTTACGCATTCAACCGGATAGATTAAAACACCTAACCCGACTGGCAGATGAAATGGGAATGCAA
>CAZMLS010000160.1:0-4020 GCA_964567215.1 uncultured Atribacterota bacterium
TATGTTTATGGAAACCCTTGTATCTAATCCAAACACCATTTCTACTTTTACCGGATTAATGTTTGCCTTAACCGGTTTGATGGCAGCTTTCACTGCAGTAAACGTAGGTAAATTGATAGAAAATAAACCAAGCATGTTTTTACTGACTTTAAGCTTAATTGGAACCGGTTTGTTCTTTTTGCCTCAAGGTTATGCATCAAATATTATCCAATTAGCTTTTATGAGAATCGGTTTAGGTCTTTTTTATGGAGCAATTATTCCTATCGCTAATACCATTATCAGTCTCTCCACTCCTTCCGAACATCGAGGAAAAGTGTTTGGCGTTTCTTATAGTACTACCTTTTTAGGTAATATTTTTGGTCCCGTTTTCGGAGGATTAATAATGACAACCTTCAACCTACAGACTGTTTTTGTGATTACCGGTAGTATTTTATTATTCGCAGGATTTATCTTACTTTTATTTTTTAAAAAAGTTGAAAATACCAACACTACTTTTTTAAATTATAGCAATAAATTGGCTTCTGAAGATACTTTTAGTAGTAGTGAACATTGATAAAAAAGATATCTACACCCTTACAGGTGTGGTTCTTTCAAAATTCAAGCTTTGCTTGTCCTGTTTCTTCCTCTTCTTGTGATTAAAAGTATCTTCGGATCACTTCTTCTTTTGTTCCTACCGTAGAAACAAAATACTCAGAAACAGAAAATTGCTCTCATCCCCGCCCTTACAGGTGGGGAGTTCTCGCTATATTAAAAGAATAAAAATATAGGCAGAATGCCACGGGCAAGCCTGTGGTATTCTGCCCTTCGGGTTAATAAAAAACAAATAATTAACAACTCCTGTTTATATTTCCTTAATATTTTTCTTAATTACTTTTCCTATTCTTTTAATACCTTCTTCGATCTCCTCCGGGCTGGGATAGCAAAAAGCAAGCCGCATGGTATTCTTCCCTCCTCCGTTAGCAAAAAACGGAGACCCAGGCACATAGGCTACATTTTCTTTAACAGCTTCTATCATCATCTCGCCCGTATCGATATAATCCGGCAGAGTGGCTATAATGAAAAATCCGCCCTGTGGTTTTGTCCAGGTAGCCTGTGGAGGAAAATATCGCTCCAAAGCATCGAGCATGGCATCTCTTTTTTCTCTGTAAATATCGATATTACCTTCGATATTTTCAGTGAATTTCCCCAATTGGAAATATTCATATGCGATTGACTGGCTTAATATATTAGTACATAAATCAGTAGCCTGTTTCAATAAAGCAAGTTTTCCTATAATTTCTTTATTGCCCAGCATCCACGCAAGACGTAAACCAGGACATAGTATCTTGGAAAAAGTACCCAGGCTGATTACCCGGCCATCGGTATCCAGAGAATAGATTGAAGGAATTGATTCTCCTTCGAATCTCAACTTTTCATAAGGATTATCTTCCACAATAAAGAGGTTAAATTTCTGGGCAATCTTTAATATTTTCTTTCGTCGAGAGAGAGACATGGTCACTCCGGCGGGATTTTGGAAATTGGAAATAGTATAAATAAATTTTACTTTCTTCCCCTCTTCTTTAAGCTGAGTTAATTTTTCTTCTAAGAGGTCCATCTGCATGCCTTCTTCATCCATAGGTATGCCTACCAACTCTCCTCCATAACTACGAAAAGCAGATAAAGCTGCCAAATAACTGGGCAGTTCTACAATAGCAACATCTTCGGGACTTAAAAATACTTTACCCACTAAATCCAATCCCTGTTGTGAACCGGAAGTAATAATAATATTTTCTAAATTTCCTTTAATTCCGTCAGTTGATAAAAATTCCAAAATGCTCTTCCTTAAACCGGGCAATCCTTCTGTGGTACCGTATTGTAAAACTTGAGCACTATTATTGCTTAATATCTTATTTACAATTCCTCTGATCTCTTCTGCCGGGAAAGTTGCAGGATCGGGCAATCCCCCTGCCAAAGATATCACTTCCGGTTTTTGAACCAATTTTAATATTTCCCGAATAGCTGAAGCTTCTGCTTGGGAAGCTAAGAAAGAATAAAATTCTGCACTGTTAATAGACATGGGAATATGCTCCTTTTTTATTTTAATTTATTTATTAACGGATGTATTTTTTATAAATAATGCTTCTTTGTTATATTATAACGCTTATCATAGCACATATTATTTACTAACATATCTTTTACTTATTAGAAATAAAAATATATATACTTTTAGGTATTTCTTATTCTAATACGCCGTTGTTTTTTAAATTCCTTCTTTTTCAGAAATATTTTTAATTTATTTTTTTTTATTATAATTACATTGGTAAAAGAGGAAATGCTTTTTATTAAAAGCCTGCCTGCCCTCTTTTTATTATTGAAGAGTTAATAAAATCTTAATTTTCATTTTATAAAATCTTAATTTTCATTTTATAAATATTTTAGATTATAATATTAAGATATAAAAGCATAAAAAACCATAACTTTAAATTATTTTTATCAGGAGGTAAGCTATGAAGAAAAAAATGGGGATTCTTATATTTCTGTTATTGGGAATCATATTGATGGGAAGTATTCAGATTGCTGCACAGGAAAATATAAAATTAGATCTTTCTCAAACAGTAGAAATGGCATTAGATAATAATCTTGAATTCCAAGAAGCCAGTTATCAGCTGAAAAATGCAGAAATAGATATTAAAAAGAATGAGAGTGAAAACCTGTTAATCCAATCCAGTTTATTGGAAAGACAAAATGAATTATTATTCATCCAGGAAAAAGAGCAATACCAACAGCAAAAGGAAGATCTTACCATTCAAGTCGTTGATGAATATCTTCAATTAAAATTAGCTCAAAAAGACTTGCAAGTTAAAGAAAAAGAGTTAGAGCTGGAAAAAAATACCCTGGAAGAGATAAAAGCTCAGGTTAAAGCCGGATACAAGGTTGAACTGGATGTCCTGGAACAGAGTAATGAATATTATGATGCGCTATTTTCCTTTGAAAGTGCAAAATTAGACTATCAAAAATTGCTGGGAAATTTTCGGGTAACCTTAGGTTTAAATTCAGATAGCCAATTTGAGTTAATTGCGATAAATGTCCCCGATTTTGAAGAAATTGAATTAGATGAAGCATTACAAAAGGGAAGACAAAACAGTGTGGCATTGCAAATGAACAATCTGGAAATAGATTTGGCCAGCCTGGAATTAGAGAAAAGCAAGGTTTCGGATACTCCGGAGATAGATTTAAACAAATTGGAAAACAATTTAGCCATAACAAGGCTGGACTATCAAATTGCTCAACAAAATCTGGATTACCAGATACAATCTCAATGGCAAAATTATATACAAACAAAAAATGACATTACCTTAAGCCAAAACAGTTTAAATCAAATAAAAGAAAATAAAACAATCATCAGCAATCAAGTCAAAGCTGGCTTGGCAAGTAAAGATGATGAACTATCTGCTAATATAGGTGTTCTTCAAGCAGAATATCGAATAGCTTCCTCAGTTCGTAATTATTACAATGCCCTACTCAATTTACAATCCATCATGGGAAATTTGAATAAAGGAGATATGTAATAATGTATTTTAATAAAAAAACATTTAAGTTCATCACAGCTATTATTATAACAAGTATTTTACTCCTTCCAAGTGTGTTACATGCCAAAGAGACAGATTTGAAAGAGGCTATTGATTGGGGAATTCAGCATAATTACGATTTAGAGGAAATCAAATATAATATCGAAACATTAACACGAGATTTGGAAATCCTTGATGCAGGCAATGCCTTTCAGGTTAATTTAGATATTACTCCGATATGGAATTTTGGAGGAGGAAATAGTGATACCAGTCTGTTTAAACTTACAGCTGAAAAAACTATTGCGGATGATTTAAATATTTCGACAGAGATTGCCTGGAATGAAAATGATTTTGCAGATTTATCTTTTGAGGGAATGGTGGAGGATATTAATGCAAGTATTCAGCTCGTAAAGCAAATCTATCCTGATTCCTATACTCAGAATGAACAACAAATCTTCCAAACTGAAAATAA
>CAZMLS010000161.1:0-4019 GCA_964567215.1 uncultured Atribacterota bacterium
TATTTTTCACCTCCTTTTTTATAAATTATAATTATTAACGATTACTCAGTAAGTTAATCTACTTGACAAGAAAGTATTTTTAATATATAAGTAATTATGAATATACTTATATAACAGGAGATATCAATGACCAATTATGAAATTGAAAAAATTACCAAAATATGTAAAGCTTTATCTGATCCAACCAGATTTAAAATATTTCTCTTGTTAAATAATAGAATATCTTGTGTTAATGCGATAGTTAATTCTTTACAAGTTTCCCAGCCAGCGGTATCCCAGCATCTCAAGATTTTAAGGGAATCCGGCTTGGTTAAGATAGAGAAAAGAGGTTATTGGGTGCATTATTCATCTGACAGGGAAAAGGTAGATAAATTTTTAAAAGATTTCCCGGTAACACTAAAATTAAAAGGGGTAATAAATATGGGTAAAAAAGTAAATAAAAAAGAGTGTAAATATCCGGAAAGACTTATGGGTAAACCGGGGGAATGCGCTTCTGAACAGATAAAGAAATGTCATGGTGATATTTCCGAAAAAAATCATCCCTGCGTTTTAAAAAAGAAATAAATAAATCAAATTAAATCAATAAAAAGGAGATTTCATAATGCCCAACCAATTGTCACTTTTTAACGCATTTATTCTGATAAAGTCCGTTCTGTGGGTTACAGTGATTGTGATTGCTACCATCCTGCTGCGCCGTCGCAAAGCAACGCCCAAGGTACGTCTCGCTTTTCTCATCGGAGGAGTGTTGATCTTTGGGTTCGCCTTTGGATTTGTCACCAGGCAAGGCGTAAATCCCAATCCGGTTTTTTCTGTACGCAACCTGCTTACATTCACCTTGGTGAACCAACAGTTCATACTCCCTGTCATCATGATGCTGGTTATTCTGTTGCTGATGGTTTGGTTTTCCAACAAGTCCATCTGTGGCTGGGGTTGCGAGTTGGGGCTGCTGCAAGACCTATTACACCGTGTACCACTGCCTAAGTGGAAACCGCCCTTTTGGCTCTCCAACACAGTCCGCATCATCTCCTTCGTGGCATTAGTCACAGGTCTGGTGGTTGCGGGTTTGGATTGGATTAAAGTCATTGACCCGTTCAAACTCTTTCAATTTAATTTTACATTATGGATCGGGTTATTCGCATCTGCTTTGCTCATCACCAGTCTGTTTATTTACCGGCCCTGGTGCCAGTTTATCTGCCCCTTTGGGCTAATCGGCTGGATAGTGGAGCAAGTAAGCCTGTTGCGACCGCGTATCAATTGGGAAGTGTGTCAAAAATGTAAATTGTGCGTGAAAGCTTGTCCCACTCAGGCAATGGGCGACTTTTATAAAGGGAAGAAAATCCACGCTGACTGCTTTGCCTGCGGGGCTTGCATCGCTGCCTGCCCACAAGAAGAGGCACTGGGCTGGCGAATGAAGTCCTAATAACGGCCGTAGACGCAAGTAGGGATACTTAATAATCATACAGATAACCTAAATGAAAATGTGAGGTGATATAAATGAATATAACTGTTATTTTTATAAATATTTTTGCAGGTGGTTGTCTTATTTTTTCTTTTATTAAAGATAGAAAAAAAACAAAACAATCCCTGTTGGGGGCAGCAAAGTCTTTCATCCGTATTCTGCCCATTGTTTTTATTATAATAATTTTTATAGGTTTGCTTTTAGGTTTTGTACCACAGGCTCAAATTTCCAAGATTGCTGGTGAGCATGCAGGATTTTGGGGAGTATTTCTGATCGCATTAATAGGAGCAATTATGCATATCCCATCTTTAATTGCCTTCCCTCTCGCGGCGTCACTTCTTAAAAACGGAGCATCGATTACTGCAGTTGCCGCTTTCATTACCACATTAACTATGATTGGGATGGTTACCTTACCTTTGGAAATAAAAGAATTAGGTAAGAAAGTAGCTTTACTTAGAAATGGAATAAGTTTTATTATTGCAATTGTTATTGCTCTTATTATGGGGGTTATACTATGAAAAAAAATATAAAAGAAAAGCAAAGAAAAGGGATGATACGAGATATAATTATTCTCGGAATTGCAACAGCTATTGCAATAATCCTTATATCGTTATTTCCTGACAAACGAGAAGTAATAACTGCGTCATCATGGGAATTTTTTATCGAAATGATTTGGATACTTCCCGCCGTAATGGTATTGATGGGACTTTTTGCAGTGTGGGTATCAAAAGAAACGGTTGTAAAATATTTAGGGGAAACTTCGGGAATAAAAGGCATTTTTCTTGCTATATTCTTTGGTGCACTGCCGACAGGTCCCCTTTATGTGGCTTTTCCGGTTGCTGCAGTCTTAATTAAAAAGGGAGCTAAAATTTCCAATATTATTATTTTTCTTTCCGCCTGGGCGTGTATAAAGATTCCTCAAGAGATGGTAGAGCTTAAATTTCTTGGACTAAAATTTATGGCATTAAGACTTATTTTAACCATTATTTTTGTAATAATTATGGGTCTATCTGTAGAAAAAATAATTAAATGGACTGATAAAACCAAAGTAGAGGGAGCTGAGGATAATGCAGCTATTTAATCTTAAGACAATGAAGTCATATCCCTATGAGGATAGACATAAGAATGTCTTTTATAAAGCCAAGGAGTTTAAAGCAAGAATTATCGAACTTCCACCCGGCGGAGAGATGCCAACTTGTGAAATGCTTTCTTATGTAATTTTTTATGTTATTAAAGGAACAGCAGAAGCAAATGTTAATCAAGAAAAAATTATCCTTAAAGAAGGACAATGTCTAATTACTGAACCAGCAACACTATCTATGAAAACACAAGATGGCGTCAAGATGATGGGTATACAGATAATGAAAACTTAAATATCATATCAATTTAATAGTTTAAGATAAGAATAAGAATCTATAAAGATATACCATAAGGATAATTAAGAGTCGTGTACCTGTATAGTGGTTAATTTTCGAAATATTACCTAGAGTCGTGCATAAATGAAGTAGTTCGGTCATTTTAAGTTAAGTGAAATCGTGGACTTCGAGCATATAAAAATCTAACATTTATGAATGTAAATCAAATTACATGCAAGAAAGGAGGGTTATGATATGCCACCACATTGTGATACGAGAGACGGCCCGGTTGCCAAGGCCGTAAAAAAGGCGTTAGAAACTGGAAATGTAAATTTAATATTAATATGGATCTCAGAGAGTACAGAACAAGAGATGAAAGAAGTCTTTGAGAAAGCCTTGAAAGCTAGAAAATTAGGAAAAGAGGCAAAAGATGTCGCTGATGATTGGGTTCTCGAAACCGCTGTTCGATTACATAGAGCTGGAGAAGGAGCCTCATATACCGGGGTCAAACCTGCTGGTCTTGATGAAGGTCCGGTAGTTCCTAAGGCTGAAAAAGTAATAGAGACAGGCGATCCAAAAGAGGTCATACATTTCATCAACTACACGGTCGAGGAGGAACTTCAGAGAAGATTCAAGCTTGTCTACTCGAAGAAAAACTACAACGAGAATGACATTGCCGCAGGGAGGGAATATATTCATGCATTCATAGGGTTTGTTGTATACTCCCACCAACTGTATACAAGCATAATAGGTAATGGAGACCATGAAGAAGTAAAGGAAAAAGGCAGGCACGAACATTAGAATTACCAGAGTAAAAAGTCGAAGTCCACGACTCTTTGCAATTCTTCGGGTTGCTCGCCCTCGATGTTGCTCGGGTCACTTAACAGGTGTATATTCGATCTCACTATCGTTATGAGGGTTTATCTTATCCGATAAAGCTTTGTTATGTGAAGTAAAAAAAGCATTATATTTTTAACCGGTTAAAAGCTTTTTTAGCCTGGTTAAAAATATAAAGGCGGGATAAATGAGATACTTCTTATCGTAGGACTGCACTTCTATTCCTGCTCATCACACGGCCTATTTTCTCTCCTGATCATTGTTCCTCTTCGTTTTTAATATTTTATTTTTACCTCTTTTTTAAAAGACAATCATTAAGAATAATTGTTTTATTATCTTTTAAAATAACCATTTTAACGATAGATAGA
>CAZMLS010000162.1:0-3978 GCA_964567215.1 uncultured Atribacterota bacterium
TAATCGCATTACCTGATTTAACTGAAGAAGTATTTTTAAAACTATTAATTAAATTCCAAAAGGCATATTGGTTTCGAGAATTTATCCTTAAAACTTCTTTCCATTCTTGAACCGCTTTTTCATAATTATTAATTTTTGAATAAACTTTTCCCAGCCAGTAATGTGCTTTTTCAAAATCAGGATTTATTTCTATTGCTTTTTTATAATATTCTTCGGCTTTTTGATAATTTTCTTGAACGAAATATTCATATCCGGTTTTATAGTACGATTGCGCATCCTGAGCAAAAATAATACTATTTACCCAAAGAAATAATAGTAAAAATAATATCATTACACCGAACATTCTATTAAAAGTGACCTTCTTCATGATACTTTTCCCCTCGCTTCCTTCTGATTGATAGTATGCTCCATTATTTTTCTTTTAATTTTTCTACATAATTCATTTTTAAATTTGCCAACAAATCTTCAATCCTTTTTACATCTTCTTTCATTAACTCATCTTTTACCTGTTCGTATAAAAAAGATATACTATCAATTGCAATTTTCGCCTTAGGTAGATCTTTTTTAATTTCCTTGGTATCCGGATTCATCATAAGCCCTAAATACTCCCAAACTTTACCGGAAAGCATACTGATAAACCAGATAAACAGAGTAGGCAAATCAGGTTCTTTATATTTTTTCTCTTCTTCTTTCCCGATATTTACCTTTTCATTTTCCTTTACTGTCTCATTATTTACTGTTTCATTATTTTTCTCTTCGTTTTCTTTTTCTTTCATTATCTAATCTCCTTTCATTATCATGAAGATGCTTTTCATAATACCTATATGATACTCATTAAATATTTAGGTTTTTAAACCGATCTTCACACTTTCGAATATTCCGAATTAAAAGTTCTAATATTAACTAATTATTCAATTTATTAATTTATCAATTTGCCAATTAAAAACAAATAAATAAAAGTTTAAACATTTATATCTTATATTTTTATGGTTTAGTTTTTAATCTGTAAAATCAGTTATTGCAACAACACAATATGCTGCTATACCCTCATTTCTTCCCACAAAGCCCATTCCTTCATTCGTTGTAGCTTTAATATTAATCCGGTTAAGCGGTAAATTCAATATTTTTGAAAGATTCAATTTCATCTCATTAATAAAGGGAGACAATCGAGGTTCCTCAATTATTACAGAAACATCAATATTATTAATTACCGCTCTTTTTTCTTTCAGAATTTTAAAGGTCGCTTTAAGGAGCTTCATACTGGAGATATTTTTATATTTTTCGTCATTATCAGGAAAATGTTTACCGATATCCCCTTCTCCCATAGCACCAAGCAATGCATCTATCAAAGAATGAATAATGACATCTGCATCAGAATGCCCATCTAATCCTTTTTGCCAGGGGATTATTACTCCTCCCAAGACCAATTTTCTGTTAAAAATTAAACGATGAACGTCATACCCAAAACCTACTCGCATGTGTTACCTCTTTATTAATTAACCAATTAAATTAGTCGTTAGTGAATAGTGAATAGTCGCTAGCAAAGAAAATACAAGATAATACAATTTACTTATTAGCCAATTCGCCGATTGACCAATTAAGATTAAGGTAAAGATAGATTAACCAATTTACTAATTCTCCAATTCGCCAATGCAGCAATTCACCAATTGCCCAATTAATACATGTACTTTTCTCTTTGTCTTATTTTTTGATTTTCTTAGCTATATACTCAATACTTGATACTATATACTGTTTAAATACCAATAGACAGGCAGCACCTGTCCTACGGGAGGAAGGGGGCTATACGCTATACATTATACGCCAACCCACATTTCTTCCCCACATTTTATCTCCTCACTAAGTACTAATTTCCTTTCAACTCCTACCCGAATCTTCATTATATACTCGATACTGTTTTCACTATATACTGTTTTTTTCTCTCTCACACTTATCCCTACGTCATAACTATATGCTATTTCTATGCTCTTATCTTTTATTCCTTCTTAATATTATCCTTACTAACGACTATTCACTATTCACTAACGACTAAACAGTATGCACAACCCAGATTAAATTATATCTAGATTTTATATTGCTATAAATTTTTAGAGCAGCATCCTTATTTTTTGCAATACCAAATATGGTCGGGCCACTACCTGACATTAATACACCTAAAGCTCCTTCCTTAATCAGTTCTTCCTTAATTTCACCAATTTCCGGAAATTTTCTAATTACCATTTTTTCAAAGGAATTATATAAATTTTTTGCAATTTCTTCAGGTTTTCCCGTTTTTAAAGCCAAGATCATTTTATTGATACGATCTTTTTGAACATTGCCTTTCCCAAATTTCAGATTCTGATATGCCCATTGTGTAGAGACTTCAAATCCAGGGTTGAGTACTACCAGCCATAATGACGGCTGAACGGACGCGAAATGTGTTACTTTTTCCCCTTTATGATAAGCTAAGGCAGTTCCATTTTGAATAAAAAAGGGAATATCCATTCCTAATTCTCCGCCTATTTCCCTCAGTTTGTCATTGGTTAAACCCAGGTGATACACTTTATTAATTCCCATCAATATGGTTGCCGAATTAGTTGAGCCTCCTGCCAATCCGCTTCCCAGGGGAATTTTTTTATTTATCTTTATATCGATTCCTTTTTTTAATTTACATTTATCTAATATTTTCCCGGCTGTTCTATAAGCTAAACTTTTTAAATCAGTTGGAACTTTATGGTAATCACAGTCAATCTTTATCCCGTTCATTCTCTCACTAATCGTCACTTTATCAGCCAGGCTAATTGATTGCATGATGCTTTCTATATTATGATATCCGTCTTCACGTTTAGATAATACATTTAAAATCAAATTTATCTTTGCGTAGCTTTTAATTTCGATATTATTCACTATTTAAATCTAATTCCCCGCTTTAAAATATTTTCAGCAACAATTATATCAAATGGAGATGTAATCTTAATATTTTCCTCTGAACCTATAATTATCTTGACTTTATGTCCGTATCTTTCCAGAAGCGCTGCATCATCTGTCGCAGTATACCCATCTTTACGAGCTTTTTTATAAGTTGACAATATTAGCTTATACCCGAAGGTTTGAGGTGTTTGAGCTCTCCATATTTTTGCACGATCCAAAGTAGAATGAATAACAAAATTTTCTCCAATTTTTTTTACAGTATCCCTTATCGGAACCGCCGCTATGGCTGCACCGCTTTTTTCAGCAACTTCAATAGATTCCTTGATGATCATTTCATTGATAAAGGGTCGTGCACCATCATGTATAATTACGATGTCTGTATCGGAATCAAGAGATTTTAATCCATTAAAAACAGAATCTTGTCGGGTATCACCACCGGTTATTAATTCCTGCACTTTGGTAAAATGATATTTTAATATAATATTTTTCCAACAATAATCTTTTTCCTTATCAGTAACTACCAGGTAAATTTTATCAATAAATTCACATTTTTCAAATTTTTCCAGAGTATATGCTAAAATAGGCTTCCTAAAAATGGGAATAAAAGGTTTACCTATTTTTGAATTCATCCTTTTACCCCTGCCTGCAGCGGCAATTAAAGCTACAATTTTCATCCTTCGCCATCCAATTCTATTAATTTGTCAATTAAATTAGTCGTTAGTCGTTAGTGAATAGTCGTTAGTAAAGAAAATACAAAATAATACAATTTAGCAATTAGTCAATTTACAAACCAAAAATTAAAGTATGTTTTCCTTTTGTTTTTTTATATTATTTTTTGGTTTTCTTTACTAGCTAATCAGCTAACTAACTAAATTATATTGCACATTGAAACTATTATCTGAAAAGTAATAACTGTAAACTGAAAAATTATCTTTTTTCTTTTCTTTACTCGAAACTCGTAACCCGTATCGTGCAATTTGCATTAATTTTTTCTTCACTAAATACTAAATACTAACGACTAAATATTAATTTCCCCGCAATTCTATCCCT
>CAZMLS010000163.1:0-3942 GCA_964567215.1 uncultured Atribacterota bacterium
ATTTTCTCCTTCTTTTGACCACTCATCACACCAATGGTAAAAATTCTTTATTCGGGATATGACTCTTTGAGAGCGGTCCAAATCTACACCACAAAATATTAATCTATTATACCAATATTGATAGGTGTTTCTTTCGTTGATAATAAAGCGATAAGCTATTTTTTCTTTCAGAGATAATTTTTCTATTTTGGCAGGTAATGGCTCAATTTCTTTGCTAACTTTGAGCGAACCTTCAGTCACCTTTTCTTCAATTTTAACTGAAGTTTTTTCTGCTATTATTTCTTCTCTGATTTTTTCGAGAAGTTCTTGCGTAAAACCATTATTATAGACTTCTTTTGCATAATATCTTTGTGTATCTTCCGGTAGATTTTGTAAAATATCAATAAATTCTTTTTCATATTGGTCAAGTTCATCTAAGGAGGCAAGGTAAATATGATATATTATCGAAGGAAATTTATCTTTAATATAATTTTTTGTATTCATCGTCTCTGAGGCAAGAACAGTAGAATTGAGGCAAAAAATTAGAGCAAGGAAGAAAATTAGGATAATTGATATTTTTAAAAATAATTCAGTTAGAGATAACATTTTTTCTTTTTTAAACATTTTAACACCTTTTATTTTTATTTCACAAATCAGTTCATTTAAAAATATGATAACGCTTATGCGTCACAGCCTCCGTCACGCTTTTTTATACCACCCCTAATGAAAAGTTAGAAAAAGTTACCGAATTATTGAGCTAGTACAACGGTTGTTTATTTACTGTCAGCTTTGAGAACCCCTGCTTTAGCAAAATTTTCAAATTCCATTTCCCTAATAATAATTCTTACCGCTTCTTTGGGGCAATTTAAAGTTTCTGTAACCGCATCGGTCACTTTTCTTACCATCTCCCGTTTTTGTTCCACAGTTCTTCCTTTTAGTATCTCTACTTGTAAGATAGGCATATTTTACACCTCCTTTCATTAGATAGTCGTCAGTATTCGTTAATTTTAGAAAATAAAGGGTTCTGAGTACGCATGTTGACTCTTTCCTTTACTATAATTTGGTTAAAAATCTAATTTCCTGAAAAATTGTTTGACATCGTCGAAAGATTTCGATGCGTAAACCTTGTGCTTCATTTTTTTTATATTAGGTTGACCAAAAGCAATATATTTTGTGATGGCTTTTATCCTGAGAAGTCTTAATTCAGGCGGGTAATATTCTTCCACAAGCGTCATTATCCTTTCAATGATTTCCTTTTTATATTCGGGGCTAATTATTTCATTCTGTATTTCGGCAAATATGAACGGGTTATTTATTGCTCCCCGACCAATCATTATTCCGTCCACTATATTTAATTTTTCCAAGGCTTCATCCCGATTTAAAATATTTCCGTTCCCGATGATCTTTAAACCTGACCATTCTTTTATTTTCTCTGCGTATTCCCACTTTGCTTTAGAACCGTACTTGTCCGTTTTCAGCTTGAAATGAACAGTAACCGCATCAACTCCCTCATTCTCAAGTACTTTCAGTATCTCAAATACATTCTCCTCATCATATCCAAGCCTTATTTTTACGGTGAAAGGGATATTGATCACTTTCCTGACCTGTCTGCAGATTTCTCCAATTTTTTTCGGATCTTTCAGTAAAGCCGCACCTGCCCTCTTTTTTATAACCTTCTGTACCGGACACCCCATATTTATATCTATTCCGGAAAAATCCGTTTCCCCTTCAATATATTTTACCGCATCTATAAGTGGTTCCGGTTCACTTCCAAAAATTTGGATAAATTGCGGAGTGTTAAAATTGAATGGCCTGATCATCGATAGGGTTTTTTTCTGTTTCCTTCTGAGCGCTTCAGCAGAGATTAGTTCAGTGATCATAAGTCCTACTCCACCAATCTCATCAATAACCCTTCTGAAAACAATATCAGTGAGGGATGCCATGGGAGCTAACATGGTCCGGTGTTTTAAGTGCAGATTTCCGATCTTAAGTTTTTCCATCACAATTTATTAAATGAAATTATGGGTTCAGACCTTGCAATATAACTTTTCATATTCTCCTTTGATTCCTTTAATCACTTCTACTCACTTTAGAATGTGTCAGTGGTTGGTTCTATGTCACGCTTCAAGAATATATATTTATCTTATTGAATCTCCACCGGCATTTAAAATTATGGTTTGGTACATTTTCCATAATTGCCTAAGTAAAGAATAAGTAAAAATTGATTATACATCTTTTTTAAATTTACGAATTTTCAAATAAACGTAAATATTCTTTATAAATAAAAATTCTTCCATACTTTTTATCTTTTTCTTTGGGTACTAAAAGATCCAAATTAACAAATTTTTTTACTAATCTATTTGCTCCCTCTCGTGAAAGCCCGGTAAACTCCCCTACTTTTTTTACATTAACTATGGGCAACTTATATAGATTTTTTAAAAGTTTTGTAGCGTTTTTAGCACCTTTTCCTAATTTCATTATCTTTTGTTGATTTGTTTCACGTAATTCAATAATTTTATTCGAAGTTTCAATAGCTTCTTCCGCAACTTTTCCAACACCTTCCAAAAAAAATTCCAGCCACGATAAAACATTTCCTTTCCTATATTCATCCAGCTTATTAAAATAAAGATCTCTATTCTTTTTAAAATATTCGGAAAGATATAATACCGGCCTTTCCAATAATTTTTCTTGACAGAGATAAAGAGTAATGAGTAGCCTGCCGGTTCGACCATTTCCATCAATAAAAGGATGGATAGTTTCAAATTGTGCATGAATTAAACCAACCTTTATTAAAGCGGGCATATTTGAATAAGAGTAAAAATATTTTTCTAAATCCGCCATGGCGGATGCTAAATAATCAGGTGGAGGCGGAACGAAGCGAGCATTATTAGGATTGGTTCCCATTATCCAATTCTGGGTTTTTCTAAACTCCCCGGGATAAGGGAAAGAATTACTTCTCGCATTTGTTAATAAAGTTTGATGAATTTTCTTTATTAATCGTAAAGATAAAGGAATGTTTTTTAATTCATTAAGACCCAGGTTCATAGCTTCAATGTAATGCAGGATATCATTTACGTCTGAAGGTAATTCAGGTGCTCTTTCAACTTCAGCATGTAAGGCATCAGTTAGCTGAGCTTTAGTTCCTTCTATTTGACTTGAAAGAGCAGCTTCTTTCTTAATGTACATAAAAATGAAAAAATCTATATCAGGTACAAGTTTGGTTAATCCATCTAATTTCCCCAATGATAGGCTGGATATAGATAAAAGTTGGATTAGCCTTTCTCCCTGAAAGGACAAGTTCTTAGGAGGAAATTTTTCAGGAATAAAAGCTTTATATCCTTCTATCTGCTTTATATATTTACCAATAATGACTTTAGAACTCTTTTTATACATGTCAACATTCTATCATTAAAGTTGACATTGGTCAAATAGATGTCAACTTTAATTTTCAATGATAAAGCTATCGAAACAAGAGGTAAGAAGAGAGAAAAAAAGGGGAGCAAGCACCAACACTGGTAATTTTCTGACTCTTCGAATAGGACTATTTTCGTAATTTTCATATAAATAATGAAACCGAAAAAGATTATTTACAACATTATCAAGGCTATATTCTAAACAAATAGTCTGATTAAATGTCAAAAATAAAGAATCGACATTCAATTCCTTAAATAACTTTCTTTATAAAGTAAAATTAAATAGTATCTTTTTTATCTTGAGTTTATTATTTTATTCTAATTCATTTAATTCGAATTTATTGACCTGTATAATTCCTTGAGTATTTAAAAACAAACACATGATTATCCCTATCATGCATACCAGGCTTCCCAGCAAAAAGGTTGCTCGCGGTCCAAAAATATTCCAAACAAATCCTCCTGAAAAGGCACCGGCCATAATTCCTGAATTTTCGCATATACCTCCGTACATCCCCATTGCTGATCCTTGACGCTCAGCAGGTACAGAATC
>CAZMLS010000164.1:0-3901 GCA_964567215.1 uncultured Atribacterota bacterium
TTTTGTGCCGGACTCCCAATAAAGTATATGGATAAAATAAGATATGATATAATAAAATTGGTTGAAAATAATCAATTTTCATATAGAGGTCGAGGAGCGTAATGATTGATAAAGAAAAGATTAATAGTATAAAAAATATCTTGGTGAAGGCATTTAACCCCTATCTAATTTATATTTTTGGCTCTACGGTAAAAAATAGAGACAGGGGAGAAAGCGATATAGACATAGCCATTCTGACTGGTAAAAGAGTAGATGAATACGAATTATTTATTTTATCTCAAAAATTAGCGGATATTTTAAAAAAAGAGGTGGATCTAATAGATTTGAATAGGGTTTCCACTGTTTTCAAAATTCAAATTATAAAAACGGGAAATTTAATTTATAATTCTAATAATCGAAAGAAAATGTATTTTCAGATGAGGACCATGAAAGCATATGCGATTTTAAATGAGGAAAGGCAAGAGATAATAGATAAAATCAAATCAAGGAGTGCTCAAATATGATCGATGATGTTATTTTAAATAAAACAGAAATTGTTAAAAAATATATTGGAAGAGTGAAGGAAGAATATGATTGCAATCCTAAGAATCTGGAAAATAATACCAAGCAGGATTCTATTACTTTAAATATTCAGAGAGCATGTGAGGCAATAATTGATTTGGGGATGCACGTTATTGCCGAAAGAAGCTTGGGGATTCCTCAAACGAGTAGAGATACATTTGAAATTTTACAAAATAATAAAATTATTAATCATGAGATGTCCGAGAGGCTTAAAGCGATGATCGGATTTAGGAATATCGCAATACATAATTATCAAAAGATAAATTTGAAAATAATCCAGGCAATTATTGAGAAAGACTTAGAAGATTTATTGCATTTTACAGATGTTATTTTAAAAGTATAGGAAAAGTAATTCATAGAGAGAGGTAGCAGGCGCCTTTCCATGTATTTAAAGGATTAAATGCATAAATATAAATATAAATATATAAATATTGAATTAAGTAGTTGGTACATATTAAATGTCTGATATGCTTCACTTAAGTGCAAAAAATAAAAAAGAGAAAATAAGCATATTTCGTAATCTCTTCAAGGGGAGGGAAGATGTATTTGCTAAATACTGGGTAAGCCGCAGGACAGGGAAAAAGGGCTATTCCCCGGTATGTAAAAATGAGTGGATTCCTCTTATTTGTAGAAAACCGTGTGAGACATGCGGTAACAAAGAATATGTTCCCCTGGATGATTTTTGGATCGAAAAACATTTAAGAGGGGATGTTGTTATAGGAATCTATCCTATCCAACTTGATGATCGAGTGAATTTTATAGCTTTTGATTTTGATAAAGGAAATTGGTTTAAGGATTCGACAAATTTATTAAGATTTTGCAAAAATATTAACTTACCAACTTATTTGGAGAGATCAAAGTCAGGTAATGGATCACATCTATGGATATTTTTTTCTCAACCGATTAGTGCGGCGAAAGTAAGAGAGTTTGGATTCATGCTCCTAAAAAAGGCTGGTGGTATTACTGTTGAAACTAACAGCAGTGACGATGTTATTGATACTAACGATATCCTTAACATCAAAAAAAGTAATGGCGGATTTGATAGAATCTTTCCAAATCAGGATTTTTTACATGATGGTGGCTTAGGAAATCTTATTGCTTTACCTTTGCAATATCAGGCCTGCCAAAAGGGAAATACCCTATTTCTTGATCCGGATAATAACTACAAGCCTTACGTTAATCAATGGGATTTATTAATCAATATTAGAAGGATTAGTGAAATTGATATTAGTTTAATTGTCGAAAAAATTTCTAAAGACAACTTTTCACACTTATCAACATCACCTAAATTTCAACTTCCTCAATCATCGTTTCGTGAAGGTGGTGCATCACAATCTTTACAATCATCAATACCTATATCTATATCAAGATCTATAACGGAAAAAAGAGCTCTAAAAATAAATGTTTCCAATTATATTTCTATTCCTATAAAGGATACAGAGGAAGCATTTTATCAATTTTTAAGAAAAAATTTAGTCATACATAACCCTATTTTTTATGATAAAAAGGCGAAAGGGTTTTCTACATGGGATACTCTAAGAATGATATATTGTATAAATTCCAAGGGCGGTAATTATATTATTCCCCGGGGATTTTTAAAGAGCATAGAAAAATATTTGCTTCAAAATTCGATGCCATTTCAAATTGAAGATACAAGTATTAAAACTCCTAACCGGGCATATAAATGTAAGATCAAGATTCATGATTATCAAAAAAAGGCTTTACAGGAAATATTAAAAAATAATACAGGTATTCTGGAAGCTCCTCCTGGATATGGGAAAACTATAATTGCTTTGGCAACTCTAGTACACAGGAAACAGAGTACTTTAATTATTGTTCATACTAAGGAATTATTGGCTCAATGGATTCAAAAAATCGGTGATGTTTTGGGAATAGAAAAGGGTGATGTTGGTATAATTGGAGGAGGAAAGGAAAAGATTGGAAAAAAAATCACTGTTGCCACTTATCAGTCACTTATCAGAAAAAACCTAAAAATATTAGTTGATAAAACAGGGTATGTTATTGTGGATGAATGCCATAGAGTACCGGCAAATACGTTCCAAAAAGTAGTAAAAGAATTCAAAGCAAGATACTTATTAGGTTTAACAGCCACCCCTTTTAGAAAAGATAAATTGCAAAAATTAATGTTTCTCTATATGGGGGAAATCATTTATAGAATTGACCCGGATAAAATATCAAGTGAACTTAGGGGAGTTAATAGTATCTTGGAGATAAGATATACAGATTTTTATCCAATTTTTGAAAAAGTTAAAAAATATAAGAAGATTATTGAAGCGCTGATAGAAGATAAAAATAGAAATAATCTTATTGCCAGTGATGTTATTTGTGAATATTCTTCAGATAAAAGCATTCTTGTATTAACCGGAATAAAAAGACATTGTTTGGAAATTTCCCAGAGATTAGGGAAAAAAGTAAAACATTCCATATTAACAGGGAATTTATCTCAAAAAGTAAGAAGAGAAATATTAGAAGATTTTAAGAGCGGAAAAAATAGAGTGTTAATTGCTACCGGACAATTGATAGGAGAAGGAATTGACCTTCCTTTTTTGGATACATTATTTTTGGTATTTCCCACATCTTCAAAGGCAAGATTAATTCAGTATATAGGAAGGGTGCAGAGGAAAAATAAAGGAAAATCAATATCAAAAATTTATGATTATTATGATCGATATGTCTCTGTTTTAAATATAATGTTTCAAAAGAGAAAAAGGGTTTATAAAAAATTAGGAATAAAAGAGATAAAACCGGACAATAAAGTATAGAGGTATAGAAAGGATAAAAACAATGTAAACTTTTGTGCCAGGCACCAAAGTTGTCATAAATGTAAACTTTTGTGCCAGGCTCCCCGTTTCAACTATTTATTTTTTTATTAAAAGAAGGTTTTTGAATTTAATTGTAGAATAATTAAATAGAGAGCATATGGTGCATAATGCGAAATTTAACTTATAACTGTATATAAATAAAGTATAGGAGTATATATGGAAATAGTAATTGTTGGTGCAGGACCGGTTGGTTGTTATACAGCTCAATTATTGAAGAATAAAGGCATTAATGCAAGAATTATTGAAGAAGACCAGGAAGTGGGAAAACCGATTAGATGCGCCGGGCTGGTAGGAAGAGAGGTCTTTGAAAACACTTTACTACCTTTTTCTAAAAGCTCTATTGTAAATCAGATTGATGGTGCATCTTTTTTTTATGGAGATGATAATTTTCGAATCAATAGAGAAGGAGTAGCTTATGTCGTTGATAGAGAGAGGTTTGATAAAAATTTGAGCGAAGGTTTAGAAGTAGAGTGTGGAAAGAAAGTAGTAGAGATAAA
>CAZMLS010000165.1:0-3888 GCA_964567215.1 uncultured Atribacterota bacterium
TTAAGAACTCCTCAGACCCTACAGACTTTCCGTTAAAGGTTCCCTAATTATTAACCTGGCAGAGCTTCTCTATTTATTTAATTTAAAAGCAAAATATTAATTGTCTAAGAAAATAGGATGTGTCCATATTTATTACTAAATGTCTTTTTCACTATCCTATTGCTTCCATAGCTTTGTTAATTCTTCTAAGAGCTGTACTCAAATCAAAATTCTTACGCTCTTCAGGTGCTAAAGCGTCAAATAATTCTGTTTCAATACGTGAATTCATATCCTTAATTTCACCATCTGATCTGCCGAGGTTATTCTTATATTTGCCTAAATCTGTATCAGCATCATCCTCTTGAAGTTTCTTTTTAAACAGCGTTATTAGTTCTTTATTAGATAAATCAAACTTATTACGCAAAACAAAATCAATATCATAGAAATCTCGAGGAGCTATAATTTTTCTTATCGCACCTGCACGTAACTTTTCCGCTATGAGCTCATTTAAAGATAAGCAATTAATTTGACCACCATCAAAAAGTGGATCACCTGTAAATGGATGTAGAAAAACATGCTGTACCGGGCGTTTTTTTATTCTGTCAAGCGGATTAAATCTAAGCCCAATCTCTAATTTAATTTTCGCTTCTACCTTACGTAGTGCTGATGGGTACACAAAGTAAAATACATACTGCTTAGACTCATTACGTCCGGGATTACCAGCATCGTCTAACCTCATACCAAACTGTTCAACGAATTTTTTAATTTTATCTTTAACCGGTTGGATACATTTACGTCTTTGACCGCGTGTAGCTTCATACTGTGGTAATATCATGCTGAAATCAAGATCCTCGCTTAATCGATAATACACATAATAAACCTTATTAAGGCAAGTTCCTCCTTTGAAAATAAGGTTTTCGGAAAGCTCATATATTCGTGAGAGAATCAAGGTTAAATAATAATCTTTTTCGATTAGAGGTAACAGAAAACCCCTTTTCTTTGATGATCTTCCTAACACTTTTACAAACTCATCAATATTTTCGTGAATCATTGACTATAACTCTCCATTTTTTATTAAGGGTACCTTTGCGCGAACCATTAAGAGAACCGATAGATGTCTTTTCTATACTTTTTATGAGAGGCTTTAAAATATTTTCAGGAACTCCGGTATCATCAAGGATCAACCCAATACGCTTTCTAGTCCTAATATTGGGAAAGCAAACTGCATATTCAACCAGCTTTTTTATGTCACATTTATTACTCATTACAATTTTTGTAAATATCTTGGAAGCGCCTATAATACCTCCAACAGGATTATTAAAATAAATGAGATCTACTAGCGTCCTCTCCTTTGAGCTGATGTTTACCTCTTCATTTTTTACTTTTATTTTTTCTATCCCATACATACGATTTTCCATTATCTTTATAAATTTATAAGATAAACCGCAAATTATTTTATCCATACGCTTCGTGGTATTTAGAACATACACCGTTTGAAAAAGCTGCTCGGTAAATCCGTAATAGTTAAACATGGTCGAGTATCCGACATAATAGTTTTCCTTCGGAAAGAAGAGCGGCGGGATAAGCAACTCATCTACGCCTATTCCTTCGGGGCCGGCTTCAAGAGGTGAAAAAGCATAGACACCTGGTTTTATTGGGGAGAGTATTTTTTTCTTTTTGAGCCTAAAAACAATTTGTTTTCTATCCTCCGGCAAAAGATTAAATAATTGATCCATATCTTTCGCCGTAATAATATCTTTTTTTTCATAGGTCAAACGTGCTACAATATTCGTCTCTATCGGTCCTAAAATCTTGTATGTATTTTTAAGTTTCATAGGTTATCTTCCAAATAACTTACAGTATATTTTTTTACATTGTCATTTTACCACACTAATTAGCAATGTCAAAATAAAAAATAAGAATAAGCTCTCAAATATTTGATATTTTAATAGACCTATCTTATTTTTTCTATGGATTAGCTTTCCCTTTTACAAGACCTTCCTTTAGGACGTCTATCTATAATAATACCTAAAGCCTCAATTATTCGGTTAAGAACTCCTCAGACCCTACAGTTTTCCGCTAAAAAATACCGAATTATTAACCTGGGACACCTTCCCTATTTATCTAATTTAAAAGTAAAATATTAATTGTCTGAGAAAACAGGAAGTGTGCTTATTTTATTTCAAAAGTCCTCTCTTAATCATGGAATCAACTTCATCGTTTGCACCCACATGATGGATAGTGATATTTGGATATTCATTTTTGAAAACACGGAATACTTGATCTACAAAAGCCTGCCCTACAGATACAACTCCTTTAAAATCTAGAATGATTGTATTGAATTTCTCAAGACCCATTAATAATCGTTTTGCTTGTGACCTTGATACGTGAGGTTCATTCAAATCCCCGCTTAACGCTACTGCTACGATTGTTTTCCCAAATCCAATCTCTTGGTCAGCATATTGATCAAACACATCTTTTGGTGTCTTTTTTGAATCCAGTGAGATAACCATCTTAATGAACGTGCCTTGTTTGAAGCCTTCTTTTTTTTCTGGCAAAAGAAACCAATCCTCGTTTTTGAATATATAGAACATATCATTTGAAATGATTGAGAAACTATCAAACATCCTGGATGTAAAGAATATTCCTTCTCCTGTATGATTTTTTGGATCAGTTGTAAATTTGCCTTTTGATAGATGAAGGATGGATTCCTTGATAGAATCTAAATGTAAAGCCTTTTGAATTTTTTTGAATATCCCGATTCCGTTATCCATGATTATAATACTTAAACTATCATTGCTAATTTTTATTTCTGTGATAATTGTGGTTCCTTTTGAATGATCGATGGCATTATTAAAAATCTCGGTAAAGCCATAGGCGCAAATTCTATAAATATTTTCCGGGTAGGATAAAATCATTGGTTTAATATATTTTAACCAAATTCTGTCTTCTGCTATACCAGGTTTTATTCTTTCGATGAATTTAATGTATTTTCCATCAGCAAGAAAGTAGCTGGTCCATCTCGTACGCCCCGTCTTGATGATATTTCCATTTTCAACTTCTCTTATTAGATATCGATGAGCTCTCTGCCTTGAAATTCCAAATTTCTTGGCCAGGACTATTGAAATGTCTCTTTGATGTTTTTCTACATTATCGAGGATAAATTTTTGTATATCGTTACTTTTATTCATAAATAAATTATAAACTATTTTTATTTCTTTGTAAACCCCTAATTCTTTCTTTGTAAACCCCACTCAGTGCTTTTTGTAAACCTTGATTACTTAAGCAAGGATACATCCTATTTTTTCTATAGTTTAGTTATCTATGTTACGAGGTCTCCTTTTAGGACGTCTATCTATGATAAGACTTAAAGCCTCAATTGTCCGGTTAAGAAACTCCTAAGATCTTATAGTTTTTTCCACTAAAAAATACCGAATTATTAAGTTGGTAAACACTCCCGATTTACCTATTAATTCTATTATTTATTTTATCCACTTCTCTTGCCCTGTTACATTAATTCCAATCCCGGAAAGGAGTTATGTCAAATGTTGAGACCTGACCCCTTATATTTTTTTATCAATTTTTATCGGATAATCAGAAGAAATTTTTTGTAATATTTGAACAATTTTATCTTCATATACATTAATTTCTTTTCTGTTATCAATGACAAAATCCAAGTCTTCGGAAAATCGATATTTCGGGAAATAGACTTTCTTTAGGGCGGTGCCTCCTGCATATTGATAAGTTTTTTACGTAATTCATTTTAATTGATCAATAATTTTTTTTCCCCAAAACGCTTTTATCATTTACATTAACTTTTTCCCATATATTACCGTTCAATATTTCACATTTTCCCTTTGTCAATGTCTGATCTTTAAAAGGACTTAAAAGAATGGCTAATTTCTTTAT
>CAZMLS010000166.1:0-3882 GCA_964567215.1 uncultured Atribacterota bacterium
CTTCTGTAAATTGCATTAATGTTTATTATTTAGAATTAAAACTTTTTAAAATAATTAATAATTTCTTTAATCGTCAATCTTTTTTTCTTTAATTCCTTAATTTTTTCAAGGCGTTTTAATGCCCCTTTCTCTTTGTATTTCCGGGTTAATCTTATTCCATCCTGACTAAAGGGTAATATGCCAATCTCGGTATAATATTTGAGTGTAGTTAATCTTGTTCCGGAAACTTCGGCCAACTCTCCTATGGTTAAATATTTATTATTTTCAGTAGCTTTTTGTTTTATTTTCTTTTGAGGATATAATTTAGGTAATATAATGTAATATCTCGTTTTCTAACATATACAAATTAAAAATATAATCATTATTTTCAAAAGCTTCTCTTAGTGACTTTTTAGTAGGTTCCCAACCTAGACCATCTGTAATCCATATAAATGTGGCATCATTTTTTAAAAAATTATTTAAACCTTGGTACTCCCCGGCGGTTGATTTTATTTTAGAACCTTGACCGCCATAAAAATTTGTTTCGATAATAATAGGTTTTTTCTTATTATCTATTATAAAATCATACCTTCTCGAAGACTTGTCAACCGGGATTGAAAATCCAAACTCTTTTTTTATTAATGACGCAGTGGCTTGTTTTAAATATCTGCAATTTACCTTTTTACAATAATCTTCTAAAAATCCCTCCACTATATTTTCCATTGCCTTACCGCTACGATTTTTTCTTCCGTTACTATCCAATCCAGCCTCAATTCCAATCATATAATCAACTAAATTTTTAATTTTTTTTGAAACGAATAAGTCTTTTAAGCCAGTTTTTTTAACAAACAAAAGATATTTATCAATGTCTTTATTAGTAGGAGATTTTTTATGAAAATTAAAGTTTTCGTAGATTAATTTTTTATTTTTAAAATCTACCAAGACAATCAATTCTTTTTCTTTTTTGCCATTTCTTACCACTAAAGCAGGGAGTACTTCACTAATTTCCGGGTGTTTTTTAATTAAATACCTAAATTCTTTGTCAAAATTATCTTTTCCAATAAGATAGTTTAAAATATTCAGAGATATTTCAATTTTTTTTGTATTTAAAAACACTTTTTCCCAATTAACAAAATAAGACCACAATCGATTACTTGGCTTTAACTCTGATATGAGTAAATCAAATACTTCATCCGGGGTGTTACAATTTAATCTATTTTTATAAAAATCTAAAAATTTCACAGGATAAACCTCCCAAAGATCTTATTTTACTTTTTTATAAACAAGGAGATAACAATGATGAATTGCTAAATTTACATTGTTTATTTTTTTCAAATCAACATCATCTTTTTCTATGGTAGCTACAATAATTTCTTTTAACCATAATCTATTGTTACTCTGAATCAAATCTTTTAATTTTTTTGCAAGGGGTATTATATACCCCTTTTGATCTCTTAAATCTTTAACCTGAATAATTACAAATCCATTGTTTTCAATGTAGTTTATTTGCTCATCAATGATTTTCTGTATATTCTTTTCATAATTATTTATATCTATAGATTCTTTTTGTTTAATAGGAAATTTAATATAAAGCAGATCAATTTTTTGATTCTCTGGCAATTTAGAATTTTCATTAATTTGTCCAGAAAAGTGATAAGTTAAATAATTGCTTTTAGGCGAATATCTCGATATGATATTTTTATTTAAATGTTTTTCAAAATTATTTGCAGGAAATAGCCAAACTGTTGTAGTTTCAATAGAAACGTTTTCTTCTGTTGTTTTAGGTTTCGTAAGAAAAGAAAATAATTTCTCGTTATTATTTTTGTCAGAGGATTCAATTTTTGATATTTGCTTTGGTTTTTCAAAGATAGCTAAATATTCATGAGCTAATAATAGAAAATTATATTTTATACTATTGTTAAACCAAAAACCGGTAGTTTTACAATTATGCTGTCTTTTAATAATTAATTCTCTTAGTTTAAATCCGGCTTTCAGAAAAACCTCTATAAGATCAAACCCTAAAGGAATAACATGTTTCTTTTTTCTGGTATCACCGATTAGAATAGCACATTGATGGCCCGGTTTTAATACTCGAAAACTCTCATAGGCTACTTTTTTCATTTCTTTCAAAAACTCAGGTATATCCAGAGAAGATAAATCATCTTTTTTGTTGTCTGTATATTGGATAATGTTTGCATAGGGAGGGTGCGCACATATTAAATCAACTGAATTATCTTTAATATTTGATAATTTTCTTGCATCTCCTATAAATATTTCGGGTTCATAAATTTCTTTTAATTGTTTATTTAAATTAGCTAAATGTAGTTGATTAATCTTAAAATTGTTATTATCTTTTGCTAACGCAATCGCATCAGAATTAATATCTAATGTTATGCATCTTCTTCCTAGTAATTTTGCCTCAACTGCTGTTGTACCCGCACCACAAAAATAATCCAAAACAAGATCTCCGTGTTTTGAATATTTTAAAATGATATTTCTGGGGATATATGGTGACCAATTACCCCTGTATTTTCCGTTATGAGTAGCCCATTTACCCCTTTGTTTAAAACTCCACACTGTTGATCTTTGTATCTGAAAATTTTTCGGGGCAAGATTACTGGTTATTTTTTTTATTCGAAAATGACTAACATTGATTCCTTTTTCTCTTGTTATTAATCTTTCAATATATTTATAGCTTACTCCATATTTTTTACCAATTTCAAAATCAGAAGTTCCTTTTTGCTTTTCTTCTAATATTAGTCTATCTTTTTCTCTTTTGCTTTCCGGAGTAGAGATTGTTTTTATTTTATTCATAATTTTTTTCGATTATCTATTTCGATTCCTAAAATTTTAATCATATCCTTTTTTAATAATTCATAATTAGTAGTTCGTTAATTTTCCCTCTTCCAGAAGCCTTGCAATTAATTTTTCTTGCCGCTAATACGGTCTTTTGATTAAAGTCCTGATAAATTTCCCTGATAAATTGCGTATCAGAATTACTTAACATAACAAAACAATTTTTTTTATTTAAAGTAATAAAAACATCTCTGAGTTTCATCTGATCTTCTTTGTTAAATCCGCCATTGGAATAGCTAGTAAAATTAGAGGTAACAGTTAGGGGGTGATAAGGGGGATCAAAGTATATAAAATCACCATCTTTAGCATCTTTTACAACCTTTTCAAAGGAACAATTCGTTATAGTGGTTTTTTGCAATAATTTTGAAACGGCCAATATATTTTTTTTGTCCAGTATTTTAGGATTTTTATACCTTCCAAAAGGAACATTAAACTGCCCTTTTGAATTTTCCCTATACATACCATTGAAACAGGTTTTATTTAAGAAAATAAAATAGGCAATTTCTAAAAATGCGATATCTTCTTTTTTATTAAAAACAGTCCTTGTTTCATAGAAATATAATTTTCTCTCTTCATTGTTTTTTAAATTAAATGTTTTCTGTAAACTTTCTAGTTCTTCAATTACCTTATAGGGATGATGTTTTATATTTCTATATGATGAAATAAGAATTTTATTTATATCATTGATATATGCTTTTTGAGGTGCCAGATCAAAAAAAAGGGCACCTCCACCGAGAAAAGGTTCAAAATATCGACAATAATTTTGAGGAATGTATTGTTTTATCTGTGGAATTATTTGTTTTTTTCCACCAACCCATTTTAAAAATGGTCTTGCTTTAAAAACATTTTGTTGGATATTTTTAGATATATCGCAAAGTTTATTATTTTCGTAATTAGGTTTAATTTTTATCATTCTCTTAAGTATTTTCCTTTATTCTTGTATAAACATTATTAATTTTAAAAGAACCAATCAGGGTTACAGATTAAAGGGTAAGATCCCTTATCAGAAATTCTTTGATGATAAGCGAAAATATGCTTTACCTGAAC
>CAZMLS010000167.1:0-3848 GCA_964567215.1 uncultured Atribacterota bacterium
TTAGAAACAACGGAAGATAGTTTTAATTATGTGTTAGATATAAATTTAAAAGGTACTTTTTTTCTTACTCAAAAAGTAGCTAATATTATGATCGATGAAATAAAAAAATATAATGAAATAAAACCAAAAATTATCAATATAGCTTCTATTTCTTCTTATACATCTTCTTCAAACAGGGGAGAATATTGTATCTCTAAGGCTGGAGTTAGTATGATAACTAAGCTTTTTGCTGATAGACTTTCCGAATATAATATTAATGTTTATGAAATCAGACCAGGAATAATCTATACAGATATGACAAAAACTGTCAAAGATAAATATGACAAATTGATTGCTAATACTATTACTCCAATTAAGCGATGGGGATATCCTGAGGATATAGCGAAAGCAGTATCTGTTTGTTGTTCGGGAAAATTAGATTTTTCTACTGGTGAAACAATTAATGTGGATGGAGGTTTCCATTTAAAGAGACTTTGATTTGTTAATTATGTGATAAATAAAATATCATTTAATATATATAATTTTAAATTGTAAAATTGTTCCGGATATTTTTTGACCTAACCTTATATAATATAAATAGAATTTAATTCTACTATATAGAATTATGGAAGGTAACAAATGATTAAAACTAAGCCTGCCTATCCCATAAAAGTGTTAGATAAATCCCTTTTTATTTTAGAAACTCTACTTCAATACTCTTCCTTTGTGAGCATTATGGAAATCAGTAAAAAATTAAAAATCTATCCCAGCACCATTCATCGAGTGTTAAATACTTTAAAATATCGTGGTTACGTAGAGCAAAATCCTGTTAATCAGAAATACCGATTGGGCCTAAAACTAGTAGAATTAGGTATGGCCCGATATCATCAAATCGACCTAGTAAAAGAAGCTCATCCTTTCCTCAAAGAATTAGTAGATCAGTGTAATGAAACAGTACATTTGGGTATATTAGATAATGACGAAGTTCTTTATTTGGCTAAAGAGGATTGTTCTCGCACTATAAGGATGGTCTCCCAAGTAGGAAGAAGGGCTCCCCTACACTCAACGGCTTTAGGGAAGATATTATTAGCCTATCTCCCTGAAAAAGAAAGGGAAAAGATAATTGCTCATAAAAATCTTTCTTGTTTTACTGAACACACTATTATTGAGAAGAAAGAATTAGAGAAGGAGCTTGACAAAGTAAAGAAGCAGGGCTTTGCTTTGGATATAGAGGAAAATGAAAAAGAAATATGTTGTATTGCTGCTCCTATCAGAGATTACAGCGGGGAGGTAATAGCTGCTCTTAGTATCTCCAGTCCTTTTTACCGAATTAATACTAACCAACAGAAAGATTTAAAAAATTCTCTGCTTCAAGTAAGTAAAAAAATATCTAAGCGACTGGGGTATAATGAAAAAACGCAAAAAGAAAAAAAGAAGGAGGTGAAGGCTATAGAAAAATTTAGTAAAGTCTAAAGAAAAGTTTTAAGAAGAGTTTAATTATAATTTTTTAAGGAGGTTTAATTAAAATGTTAAGGAAGATTTTATTTGTATTTCTTGCATTGGCATTAGTTACAACAGTTGCTTTTGCTAGCGGAGGCGAAGGAGTATGGAAGCCAAGCAAGCCTATTACTGTAATCGTACCTTGGGGTGCTGGCGGTTCAACAGACCAGATAACTCGTATCTTAGCTGGAGAATTAGAAGGGAAATTAGGTCAAAAGATTGTTATAGTTAATCAACCGGGTGGCTCAGGTTCAGTAGGTACTAAAACAGCTTTGGATGCTAAAAGAGATGGTTATACCTGGACAGCAGGAATGATTGGTGATTTAGGGACATATGCTCTAAAAGGATTTTTAGACACTAAAATGGAAGATTGGCATTTATATTTTGGAGTAGCTAATGTAGATGTAGTTTCGGTTTATCCCGACGCCCCCTATAAAACTTTTGGGGATTTATTGCAAGCCTTTAAAGATAAACCTAATGAAATCGCTGTGGCAACTGCTGGAGAGACCTCATGTGGTCATGTGGGTATGGAGAGTATCAAAAAATATACTGGGATAGAATATAAACATTTAACTTATGAAGGTGGAAATCCTGCAGTTATTGCCTGTGTTAGAGGGGAAGTTGAGGTTGTACCTCAACTGGCTTGTGAAGAAGTTGATATGATTAGGGCTAAAAAACTTCGTCCTCTTGCTGTATTAGATAACAAATCATTAGAGATAAAAGATTATGGTATGATTCCTCCTGTAACAAAATGGATTCCTGAATTTACTCCTGCTCCTCTTTATTTTGGTATTTTTGTTCCCAAAGGAGTACCAGAAGAAGTAGTTACCACTTTAAATTATTTGTGGGAAGAAGTGATAAAGAATTCAGAAGCAGTGAAAAAATATGCAGATGATAGAGGAGCTGTATTTACACCTTATTGGGGAACAGAGGCATTGGTTAAGGCTTTTCCTTTAATTCAAAATAATGCTTGGCTATATTATGATGCAGGTAAGACGGAAATTTCTCCTTTGGAAATTGGCGTACCTCGACCGTAAAGTAATTGAAATTATTACTAATAACGGGGAGATTATTTTTAAAAATCTCCCCGTTATTTATGTTTTTTAAAAATTATAGTGATATTTTGTATTAGGAAATATTTTTGATAATTATTGATACATAGTTTAAAGAGGTAACTTAACTAATGAAACCAGAAGATATGAATAAAGCTGATTTTTTCACTTCAATATTTTTATTTTTATTAGGGTTGATTGTTTTCATTATATCTATTGGGATGCCTACTTTTAGAGAGTTAGGAGCTAACCATTATTCTGCTCCGGGAATAGTTCCTGGAATTTTAGGAATTATATTATTATTTATGGGTGTCATCCTTTTTATTCGCTCTTTTATTCGTAAAGGATATAAAATTCAGTTATCCTTTCAAGGTTTAATAAAATTTTTAAAAAATGATTCAATTAAACGTTTTCTCGTTGCTCTTTTTTTATCCATATTTTATGTTATTTTATTGGGAAAAATAAATTATTTTTTGTTAACAACTATATATATTTTTCTGTTTGTTTGGAGCTTTGAATTAAAAACGAAAAAAACTCTATTTTTTGCTCTTCTTGAAGCCGTTTTAATTGCTGCTTGTATATCTTACGTTTTTCGTTATTTATTTTTAGTAATACTTCCTTAAATAGTATGAAGGGTTTTAATATTGGAAGGATTAATTCAATTAGGACAAGAATTAAGTAAATTATTAACTCCTCGACTTATTTTTGATGTACTTTGGAGTACTCAATTAGGGATTATGGTTGGTATGCTTCCAGGTTTAACCGCTACTATGGGAGTAGCTTTAATGACTACTCTTACTTATAAATTTGCCAGTAGTCATGCAGTTCTGATTTTAATATGTATGTATATTGGTGCTATATATGGTGGAAGCCGTACGGCAATTTTACTTAATATCCCGGGGACACCCGCTAATGCCGCTACTACGGTTGACGGGAATCCTTTAGCAAAACAAGGTAAGGCGGGAAGAGCTATGGGCATAGCTACGACAGGATCTTTTTTAGGTTCTCTTTTTGGTATGATAATGTTGGCAATTTTTACCCCTATTATTGGAAATGCAGCTCTTAGCTTTCATTCTTTTGAATATTTTTGGTTAACAATTTTTGGTATTGTTATTTGTGGTTCTCTTACTGCACCAAAAGATCCTCTTAAAGGTTGGATTTCAGGATTCCTTGGCCTTTTTGTTGCCACAATTGGTATGGAAGCAATGCACGCTTATAGGCGTTTTTCTTTTGGAAATGTAGAGCTTGCCGGTGGAATTCAACTTCTTCCCGCAATGATCGGAGTTTTTGGTTTTTCTGAAGTTTTAATGGTTATGA
>CAZMLS010000168.1:0-3828 GCA_964567215.1 uncultured Atribacterota bacterium
ATTTCAATTTCAATCATGTCTCCGGGTTTTAAGAATACAGCAGGTTTACGGGCAAAACCAACACCCTTCGGTGTGCCAGTCATAATCACCGTACCGGGATAAAGCGTAAAGTTTTTAGAACAATAACTCAATAATTCTTTCGTGTTGAATATAAGATCGGAGGTATTCGAATCCTGCATGATTTTACCATTTAGTCGGGACATTATCCTGCAATGATTGGGTTCGGCAAGCGCGGTTTCAACCCAGGGACCCAATGGGCAAAATGTATCAAAAGATTTGCCTCTGGCCCACTGTTGATCCAGGCGAAGCTGACAATCTCTTGCGGATACATCATTAGAACAGGTGTAACCGAATATGTAATCTTCTGCTTCTTCAATTTCTACATTTTTAGCTTTTTTACCGATTACAATGGTAAGTTCAGCCTCATAATCAACTTCATCAGGAGCTATTGGTGGAATGATAATCTTATCTTCCGGACCAATCACACTCGAAGTGGCTTTTAAAAAAATGACCGGTTTTTCCGGATAACCAAGACCGCTTTCCTCGGCATGTTTCCTATAATTAAGTCCGATAGCAATAATGTTCGGGGGATTTATCGGGGCAAGCAATTTTACCTCTTCCCTTTTTATCGATTGTAATCTTAACTTGAAATCTCCAAATATATCTCCTTCTATCGGAAAAACTTCCTCATCTTCAAGTTTTCCGTAAAACGTTTCACCATTTTTTTGATATCTTACTACCTTCATAATTACCCCCTATAATTTTATATTGATTTATATGGTTTATTTTTGCTTTATTTCGCGTTTACTTTTATTCACACTAAATGGTAATAATAAAGTAATAGTTTTAGTTATTCTTCGTCGATATTTGTAACTATATTTCTACCTCAGTTCCTACATTACAGAAAAAGAAACGATCTCCAAATTCTTGAAATAATCGCATTGAGGTTTCCAATCCGGTACAATGAGAAACACCGATTTTTTCTATATCAAATTTTTTTAAAGCTTGAATTGTTTTTTCTTTTGTTTCTTCACTTGCCGGACCCAAATGAGTTCCGCCGATAATGGTTCTAATACGAGTTTTACCGGTTTTATCAATGATATGATTAATGATATTTATTATGCCTGAATGTGAGCACCCTAAAATAATTACAAGACCTTTTTCGGTAGTTGCAACTAATGTTTGATCATCAAGAACAAGATCCTGGGTATAACCTTCATCAGTTTTAAGTAACAACTTTTTATCGCCTTTTTCATATTCAGTCAATCGGGGAATTTCTCCGCTCAACATTAAACCCGGTGCAATTTCCCTAAAACTGGTATTAAATTTAAATTGAGCTCCTTTGTTTTCTAATATTTCCCGACGGAAAGGAATGCCAATATTTCTCTCTTTTCCTTCATCTATTACATAACTGTTTTTGAAAAGGTCCGGATGAGAATATACATTTACTTTCCCCACTTGTTCTAAAACATTGAAAAGACCTCCGGTATGGTCATAATGATGATGACTAATCATAATCCCTTGAATTGTAGATAAATCTTTATTAAAGTATCGGGCATTATTAATTATCCCCAGTCCTTGACCTGTATCAAAAAGAAAATTTCCCTGGTCACTCTCGATAAAGACTGACCAGCCATGTTCGGCTATTACTCCAACACCACTAAATACACTGTTTTCACATAGAACTGTCGCCTTTCCTTTCATATCTAATTCTCCTTTTTCTTTTTTTGAATTCTTCATACGTTCATAAAAAAATATTTATTTGTAAGGATTTCTGGTTTCTGAAGGATTGTCAGTAGAACGTCCCCCTGACAATATTTTAGAAAGAATATGTAAACCCGGCTTCAATAGTGATTTTTGGTTTTTCCTGAACTCCTCCTATCAAGCCGGGACCAAAGAGGGTATTTTGTTTCCCGTTAAAGTAGGCAAAATTACAATTGAAAGTGAGACTGTTACTTATTTGGTTAGAGTAATTTGGCATGATGATGGTGCTGAAATCATTTAAACTGGAAATGGTAAATAAACTAATAGCAGAAAATTCATTGATATCATAGGCTGTCCTACTTAAAAGAAGATGGGCATTAGATTCTGAATCCAAACTGCTATCCAATAAAGCCAATGATCCCAGTAAAGAAGATAATCTTTCTTCTTTTATGGAAAGATATTCCAATTGGAAATAAATTTTACTTCCGGATTCAAAAAAATAACTGTAATCACTCCCGACTAAAAAGGAAAAATCTCCGTTATTGATATCTTCAAAATTATATCCTATGGCGCCATATACGCCAAAAGAACCCAGGTCACCCTTGGCACTAAAACCGATTCTTTGGTTGATCGGAACCACTATTTCCGTACTGTTTTGTTCTGCTTCCCGGACATAATTAAGAGTTAGATCATACCCTTCCAACATCGTCCGTCCCCTTATTCCCCATTTCATATCTTTAAATTTTAAGTCGTTAGGAAACGCCGCAATCACCGCAACACTTGAATTCCAGTTTATCGGGTAATAGGCTTCTATAGCATTCTGATATTTTGAACCGGTCTCTTCATCCATAACCATTGCCCCCGGTGTAAAATCAACCGGGTTAAGCATTGAACCAAACGACCAGGATATCGGCTGGCGACCCACAGTCAGCTGCAATTTGTCAAACTTGTGTTTAAGGTAAAGCTTTTTAAACATAAAATCCAATTGACCGGTTGCCGGATTGGTCGTTAAATAGACTGCTGTTTTTATTTGATTGCCTCCAAAAGAAGGAGTATATAATTCTAAATCCAAACTTCCCTGGGGATAGGTCAGAGCTTCACTTTCCCGAAACAATGCACCGGTTAAAGCCATATTCACTTGCCCGCCTACATCAATCTTAGCAAAAATTGAAGTCGTTGCAAATAATAAAATATATACCATAGTCAATAATATAATATAAAAATATTTTTTCACTTTTAATATTTTCTCCTTGTTAACATCATTATTTATTCCTAATCAATTGAAATATTTTTTATATTTGCATAACCCACCATTCCCGCTTTCACAGGAATGGTATAAAACATAAAGATTAGAGAAAATTCTGAATTACAGAAAAGAAAAATAATTTTCTGTAATTATCTTAAATTCTGCAAAGAAAATGTTTCTTCAGGAATTTCCGGATTAAAAGTAATTTGAGTTAATATAAATTGAGTATAAGTATCTTTTCTCAGCTTGTTTTCCATCACTGAATCTACAGCAACCCAACGTCCTTCAATCTCTTCAATTTTGTTGATTTTAGTTTCTTTTAATAGACGGCCGCTTTGCGCATATAATTCTTCTTTTAAACCGATAAATCTTTCTTTATCTACCCAGGATACCCGGCGATAATAGGACACTTTAACTCCTTCTCTGGCAATACCTTCCAGCACATAACAGGGACGGCCATCCAGATCTTCTTCCTTAATAATTTCAAAATCATATAAATCGGTTAATTTGTCTGATTCCATGACATCCTGATAAGAAAAATCACTCCCCATCATTCCCTGGTTAAGCATATGGCCGGATATTTTAATAATTTCTTCGGCATCAGGAAAAAACATCCACAGATCATCTTCTCTCTTGAGGAATTTTGTTCCTCTATCCTGTGAATTGGTAAATTCGACCAAAGAATTTTTTCTATCACTCAAGGCAACCATTGTTTTGGTGATGATTCTCTTCCCGCTGGCAATAATCATATCTGCTTCCATTTCAGCTGTATCAAAATATTCATTGTCATCTCTCATATTGATGATTTCTTCGGCGGTCATATCAAAAGCTGCGGCTATCATCAAACATGAGAGTAATATCGATATGACTATTCCTAT
>CAZMLS010000169.1:0-3821 GCA_964567215.1 uncultured Atribacterota bacterium
CAGAATGGGATAGTATCTCGTACGGATAATTTAATTAGCTAGCTGACCGATATAGTTTTAATTTTTACTTACATTTATAGCCCGCAACTATACGCTAAACGCTGTACGCTAACTGAATACTAACAACTAATTTATCTTGTATTTATTTTATGATTTTCTTAAGCTAAATACTAAATACTAACGACTAACGACTAACGACTAATTTAACCGGCAAACTGGGTAACTAAGCGATCTTGCATCTTTAGTATTTTTAATTAATTTTTGTGTTTTCTTTACTAACGACTAACGACTATTTTAAGAGGAGTAATAATTTTATGAAAAATAAATATACAATAATAATTGTCCTACTAATCCTATCGCTCACCCTGACCGGATGTTTTTTATTTCCCCCAATAAATAACACTGCTGAATGGACAGTAATGGTCTACCTTGATTCCGATAATAACCTGGAAAGCGCCGGTATTAATGACATTAATGAAATGGAAATGATCGGATCTACTTCGGATGTAAATATTGTAGTTCAAGTAGACCGAATTCCTTATAGCGTTTTAGATTCCAACCATGAAGGTTATGCAGATGATACTTCTAATGGTGATTGGACAACTACAAGAAGATATTTTATAAATCAGGATTTTGACCCTATTCAGATAAATTCTCAATTAATGAGCGATTTGGGAGAATTAAATATGGGAGATCCTCAGACCTTAACTGATTTTGCCAGCTGGGCGGCAGTTAATTATCCGGCCAATAAGTACTTATTGGTTATCTGGAATCATGGCGGAGGTTTTAGAGCTTTATCTTCAAACCTTACAAAAGATATTGCCTGGGACGATACTAATGGCGGAGATAAGATTACTATGCCTGAGTTGGAAAGTGCTCTTTCGGCAATCAGTAATCAATTGGGTAAAAAAATAGATATTGTAGGAATGGATGCATGTTTTATGGCCATGACAGAAGTAGCTTATCAAATAAAAGATTATGCCGATATTCTTGTAACTTCAGAAGAATCAGAACCATATGACGGTTGGCCTTATGACAGCATTTTGGGGCAGCTGGTAAGCAATCCTCTTATGTCTTCCGGGCAATTTGCGGCAGATATCGTGGATGAGTATATTTTTTCCTACCCTGGTTACAATGTCACTCAATCCGCAGTTGATTTAAGTTATATGGATACTTTGGCAGGTCAATTATCTGATTTAGCTCTAGCGATAATGAGTGATTCCTTAACTCTTAAAAGTAAATATGTTCTTGCCTCTGTAAGCAGTCAATATTATAGTGACTATGATTTTATTGACCTCTATGATTTTTGCAATAAAGTGTTATTTTATTCTAATAATAGCAACGTAAAAAATATTGCCTTAAGCATTCAACAGACTGTAAATTCCGCGATAATAAATTTTGGTTATAGCGGTTTTGAATTAGGTGGTTCGAGGGGCATTTCCATTTACTTTCCTTATATTGCATACCACAATTATTATAACAATACTAATTTTTCCCAGGATACTTTTTGGGATGAAATGCTTTCATATCTGGGATTTTGATGATAGAATGAAAATATGCTTAAAAGAAAATATTTGTGGATAATTTTAATATTAATATTTATTATATCTCTTTCTATTTATTTATTTTATAAGGGAAAAGGAAATAATAACCTTCAGACGGAGGAAAAAATAGAAGAATCTGAAGAATTCGTTGAAGTAGATGAAGCTCCGGTAAAAATAGAACAGGGTATAGTGTCGGGAATTAAAGATGGAAAAAAGGAATGGGAGATAGAAGCAGGAAAAATATCTTTGGAGAAAGATAGAAAAAATACTATCTTTGAAGAAATTAAAAAAGCCATTATTTTTAAAGATGATAAACCACATTTAAATTTAATAGCAAAAAAATGTATTGCCGATATGAAATCTAAAAGTATGGAATTGGTGGGAGATGTAATTATCGAAACTGAAGAAGGAGACATCCTGAAAGGGGAAAGGATTTACTGGGATTCGGAAGAGGAAACCTTATCAAGCATGGATCCGGTAGAAATTATGGTAAAAGATAGTATAATTTCCGCAGAGCAATTTTCCAGCGATGCAGAATTAAATAACTTACAATTAGAGGGTAATGCAAAAGTAATTTTAAAAATCGAATAATCCGAAAGGGGTTTTAAAAGATAAATGAAAGATTATAAAAGAGTGTATTTTATTAAAACTTTGATTATATTTGTTAGTTTATCCTTGATTATTTTTTTATCATTTTGTGCTTTTGCTCAAGAAGAAGAAAAAGAAGAATCAACGGTAAATCTGAGTGCGGATCAAGTAATATATGATAAAAGTACCGACAAGATGGTATTTACCGGTAATGTGATTATTACCCAGGAAGATATTATTTTAACTGCCCTGGAAGCCGAGTTTGATGTAGATAAAAAGATAGGGCAGATTAAAGGCGAAATAAAAATGGTTCAAACAGACATTACCATAACCGGTGATTCTCTTGAAGCATACCTTAATGATAAGAGGTATATTTTTAGTGAAAAAGTGAAATTAATTCAAGAGAGAAAAGATAAAGAAGAAAAAGAAGACAATATCATCTGGAATTGCAATAATTTAGAAATATTTACCGACACAAGAAATTTAACAGCCACAGAAAATGTACAGATTTTAAAAAAAGATTTTATCATAACTACTGATAAAGCAATATATAATGATAAAGAAGAGAAAATTGACTTAGCCGGAAAGGTTAGAATAGAAGAAGAGAACGGCAGATGGATAAGTGGAGAAAATGCGGTTTTCTATATTGAAACTGAAAAATTAGAAGTTCAAGGAAATGTCCAAAGCGGTATCAAATTAGACTAATGTAAACTTTTGTGCCAGGCACCAAAGTTTACATCGGAGGATTTATGTGTAATTTAAAGAAAATAAAATTAGAAATATATTTGTTATTAATCGTATTAGCCGTTACTTTACTAAGTACCGGATGTGCAAGATGGCCTGGTGAACCGGGGCCGGAACCCGAACCCGGAGAAACCGAGTATCAATTACAAATCACCGTGCAGGTATATGGTGAATTAAATACTGATGATGGAATATATTATATCGTTTTGGATAATAATGGAAACTCTGCTGATGGACCGGGAGGAGAAGTAGATGATTGGGAAGATGAATATTATTATATCCAATTGGATGATTATGGTTTTTATTTTACCCGGGTGGAAGAAGGTTCATCATCAATAGCATTAACCGATTCATTGATTAGTGATGATGATGAATTTCAAGTAACTATTAGTCTTAGCGATTTAGGAGAAATAGAGAATAGCATTGATTTTAATGTTGTTACTACTGATACAGATAATAACACTTATTACTATTTAGATAATTATCTTAATATTAGAACGACACTTGGCTCAACGGCAGAGGATTATAGTTCATCGAGCGATTTGGAAGATGATGAAGATGATTTTAATATTATTGGAGTTATAGCAGAAATAATTACTCTTTAAATAAAAAACCATTTTTATTTCTTGTGTTTAAAACTAATGACAATAGACGAGCGAGACGCCTATCCTACGAGAGGAGGAGGGTTTTTCATCTCTTAAATCCTACTCTTATCCATTCATTTTTTTCTTCATCATTTATCACTTGTTACTTATTACTGTATTTGCATCTTGCACCTTGCACCTTTTTTCTTGCACTTTTCGCCCGCACCTATACGTTATACGCTATTACCATACGCCAACTCGCATTTCTATCCCACATCCTATCTTGGACTCGATACTATATACTCAATACTATATACTCGATACTGTTTTTCCTCATTCTTCTCTTTACTATATACTCAAT
>CAZMLS010000170.1:0-3816 GCA_964567215.1 uncultured Atribacterota bacterium
AGGTTAGTGCACTTTTGAATTTTAAATCATTAAAAAACAGTGCACTTTTGATTCTTAAATGACAAAGCAATTCGAGTACTTGACAAATTTCTAATAAAAAAATATAATTATATTAGATGATAGTTGAAAACTTAAAATAAGTATTAAAAATAGTTAATATAACATAATCACGTAAATTTAAAAAATTTATGTGATTAAGGAATTCAGTAAATTTTTAAACCATGTAGTTGAATATCTACTTTTAGCAGGATTAGAATCGTGGAATCTAGACGCATTTGCTGAAATTAAAAAATCCTAGATGGTGTTTACTGAATGTTTACGTTCTACACTAAAAGGGAGGTGAAGAGGTAAGTAGTGTCTAACAAAGGGAAGATTTGCACGAAAAACGAACCATGTCTTTATAGCTATTAGTCGGAGAAATAAAATTTGTTGAAAGTGGAGGTTATTAAAGACAACTCTTGTTAATTAGCGAAAAGAAAGGAAAAATAAATTTTAAAGGAGAAGTATAATAATGTATAAAAAAATAACAATCTTGTTGATTGTCCTTGTTATGTTGTTAGTCGTTTTCTCAGGAAGTGCACTTGCGTACAAATTTGCTTTGGTGGTTCATGTTGCGGGAACACCATTCTGGACTCCAGTGATAAAAGGTGCTGAAGAGGCAGGGAAATTACTGGGGGTTGAAGTACAATTCATGGGGCCTGAGGAGTTCAGTATTGGGAAGGAAGTAGACTATCTTGACAGTGCTATCGCCCAGAGATTTGACGGAATTGGTGTTGCTATCGCTGATGCAGAGGCTTTGGATGAGCCAATTGCCAAAGCAATAAAAATGGGAATACCTGTAGTTGCCTTTAATGTTGATGATCCCTACACCCCAAATGAAAGAATGGCTTTTGTTGGACAGAGCTTTACCATTGCCGGAAACGTTCTCGGTAAAGAGTTATTAAAGGATGAGGTAATTCCAGAAAATGCTGAAGCGGTAGTGTTAATTGGTGAACCTGGCAACGCCGCGCTCGAAGAGAGGTGTACCGGTATCGAGCAGATATTTATTGAGCATGGGATAAAGTCAGAGAGATTCAGTGCCCCACTCGCTGATCCATCAACAGGCGTTGATATGTTGAAATCTTATATCAGATCTCACCCAAATCTTAAAATTATTGCAGCTAGCGAGTTTTCATCCGCATTCGCAGGAATGGCAATGAAAGAATTAGGTATGAAACCTGGCGAGCTTCTTATCGCAGGCTTTGATCTTGTGCCTGACCAGAATCAAATGATAAAGGAAGGTTACGTTAAATTTACAATTGACCAGCAGCCTTATCTGCAGGGATTCCAGACCGTAATGTTACTCTATTTATACAAGGAGTTTGGTCTTTATCCAACAGACATAAATACAGGTGTTGCTGTGGTTGGCATAGATAAAATTGACCAAGCTGTTAAATTGGCTGAAGACGGATATAGGTAAAAAGTAGTAAAGGAGTAATTTGTAAGAGTGCCTGGGAACAAAATATGTTCCCAGGCACTAAAATTTTATAATGAGGGGAAAAAGTATATGGTTGTTACAAAATTAAAAAAAGGTTTTAAAGTGGAAGGTTTTGGAGTTTTAATTGCAGTAATAGTTCTTGCAGTTGTATTTTCTATTGCAAATAGTAGTTTTCTATTACCTTTCAATTTGTTAATTATAATAAGAATGGCAAGTGAACTTGGAATTATTGCTGCCGGAGTGACTCTCTTAATGATCGCTGGAGAGTTTGATCTTTCTGTAGGCTCAATATACGCCCTGTCCCCAATGGTAACTGCAATCTTATATTCAAAATTAAATGTGCCAATAATATTGGCAGTTATAGTAGGTTTAATGCTTGCATTAGCTTTAGGTTTTATTAATGGGTTTATTACTACAAAAGCTGGTATCCCCTCGTTTGTTACAACTCTTGGTACTATGATGATTTATAGAGCATTAGTTCTTGTTCTGGCAGGAGGAATGCCGATTAAGATACGTTCACATAGCCTTATTTCCCAGGCAATCGGTGGAAATATAGGTGGTGTCTTTCCTGCAGCAATAATCTGGTTCTTATTTTTTATTGGAATAAGTTATTATATTCTTAAATACACAAGTTTTGGCAACAAAATGTGTGCTACAGGTGGAAATAAAAAAGCTGCAATCGCAGTTGGGATAAACACAACAATGGTTAAAATTACAACATTTATGTTTACATCTTTCTTGGCAGCTTTTGCAGGGTATGTACAAGCTTTCAGGCTTGGATCTGTTGCTCCCCTCAATGGTAGAGGTTTTGAACTCGCAGCTATCGCGTCGAGTGTTATTGGTGGAACTTCCCTATTGGGAGGGGTTGGTAGTATTATCGGAACAGCTTTCGGAGCTATTATTACCGGTATGATTAGAAATGGTATAGTATTACTGGGTGTATCAGTTTATTGGCAAGATGGTTTTTTGGGAATCATAGTCATTATTGCTGTTATTATAAATATGTTTATTTCTAAAAGAAGAAGGTAGACTAATATTGTTTATGAAAGAAGGGTAAAAATTAATATGCAAAATAAAGTTAACATTGATAATTTCGTATACATGGAAGGTGTAAGTAAGTATTTTGGAAAGGTTATAGCACTGGATGATGTGTATTTTTCTATTAAACCTCGTGAGATTGTTGGTCTGGTGGGTGATAATGGTGCGGGGAAAAGCACGTTAATTAAAATACTTTCAGGACTCTATTCTCCTACAAAAGGAGTTATGTATTTCGAAGGGAAAAAAGTAAACTTTTCTTCTCCAAGAGATGCGATAAATGTTGGTATTGAAACTACCCATCAGGATCTTGCCTTGGTTGATGATTTAGAGATACACAGAAATATCTTTATGGGACGGGAGCCAAATATATTGCTGGGAGGATTTATCCCTTGTCTCGATAAACAGAGAATGATACGTGAAGCAGAAAAGGCCTTAGAAAATATTGGAATTCAGGGTGATAATGTATCCGTAGAAGATACCGTAAGAAACCTTTCGGGGGGAGAAAAGCAGGCAGTTGCGATTGGAAGAGCAGCATATTTTAAGGCGAAACTTGTTATCATGGATGAACCGACAGCAGCAATGTCACTTAAAGAAACGAAGAAAATATTGGAGCTTATGGTAAGGTTAAAGGAGACCGGTTCCGCAATAATATTTATTAGCCATAATATTCATCATGTTTTTTCTATAGCTGACAGATTAACAATATTGAGTCGTGGAAAAAAGATTGCAGACTTAAAAAAAAGCGAAACAACAGAGCATGAAATTTCAACTATAATAATGAATAATTAGGGTAATTACAATAAAAAAGATAAGGAGGAGGAGATATGATTTCACGGGAAAGAGTAAGGCTTGCTATCAATCATAAAGAAGCTGATAGAATTCCTCTTGATTTAGGAAGTACACTTGTAACAGGAATAGAGGCAAGTATTTACGCTAAATTGAGAAATGTATTAGGCATATCAAAGGGATTGATTAAAGTATATGATCCATTTCAGATGCTTGCGGAAGTAGAGGATGAGGTCAAACAATTGCTGGGAGTAGACACATATGGTATTCAATTGCCCGTAACAATATTTGGATACAAAAATGAAAATTGGAAAAAATTCAAAATGTTTGATGGTACAAATATCTTAATCTCAGGAAATTTTGAGTATGATGTGCTTAAAAACGGAGATATTGTTCAGTATCCGAAAGGAGACAGGAGTGCCCCTCCATCCGGAAAGATGCCGAAAGGAGGTTATTATTTTGACACAATAATAAGGCAAGAACCAATTGATGAGAAGAAGCTCGATCCTAAAGAA
>CAZMLS010000171.1:0-3811 GCA_964567215.1 uncultured Atribacterota bacterium
TATCATATATTAAAATATTTCTTACTAAGCTTAATAGTAAAGCAACGGTATGTGTAGAAACTTCTTCTATACAATAGTTTGGCACATTTGCAACATAGATTCCTTTTTCGGTAGCTGCTTCCAGATCAATATTATTAATACCTACAGCATACTTAACAATGACTTTGCATTTTTTAAAATGTTCTAAAACTCTTCTGCTAATAGGAACATATGAAACCAGTAATGCATCTATATCCGAAGACAATGCAATAACCTCTTTTTCCGTTTTGCAATGTGCGGTTTCTACTTCTGCACCGATTTTTTTCAAGACTTCTTTCTCTACATGTTGGCTTTTATGGTAAGCATCAGTAATTAAAACTTTAAATTTTGTTTTCATTTTTTACTTAAATCCTTATTATTATTTTTAAACTTTCTGGTTTACTATAATTTTCAAGGGCTTTTTCAATTTTATCAAGTGTTTCTACTGAAGTAATTAAAGGGTTTACCAATATTCGATTTTCCTTTAATAGCTTTAATGCAATTCTAAATTGAATAGGTTTATAAGCTGAACTTCCCATTAAATTAATTTGATTATAATGTATTTTATTGGAATCGATTACCAAATCTGGATTATTTGTAGCACTTCCAAAAATAAATACCGTACCTCGTTTTCGAGTTGACAAGAAACATTCCCTTATAATATCTTTATTGAAGACAGTAGTAATTACACTATCAGCACCTTTATTGTTTGTTTCCTTAGAAATAAATTTTTTCAACTCTGTTTCCTTAGGATTTACTATTGTAGCGCCGAATTTTTTTGCCATATTTCTTCTGTATTCATTAATTTCACTTACAATTACTTTTGAAGCTCCTTTTAATAAACTTAGCTGCAGTAACAATAAGCCCATGACACCTGCACCAACTATCACTATCGTATCACCAAGCTCAATATTACACTTTTCGATTGATTCTATACAGCAGGCAATAGGCTCTAAAAAGGTTGCTTCATTTGTGGAAATATTTTCCGGAAGTTTTATCAATGCTTTATTAGCGAATTTTTTATCAACAGAAACGTATTCAGCAAAACCTCCATTTGAGGATCTTTGTTTATTTTCACATAATTCGAATAAACCTCTTTGACAATAATTGCAATATCCGCAATTAACGGCATGAACCACTGCTACTCTATCTCCTTTTTTAAAAGAACCATTCGCTTCGGGGATAGCAACAATATTTCCTATATACTCATGTCCCAATATAATTGGTGGTTTACAGTAATGGCTTTGACCCTGTTGATAGCCTTTAACATCAGAGATACATATTCCGCAAGCAATGATCTTTATCATAATTCGATCTTTGTTTGGAGGTAAATTTACCTCTTCTATTTTTACGTTTTTTTTCCCATGAAGTACTGCTGCTTTCATTTTTTTCTCCCTTTTTAGTAATATCTAAATTCTACTTAATTCATAGAATAATTTTTGATTGACCCGGTAGAGGTCTTTGTAAATACCATACAGTTGACGATAATATTTATCATGTTTTTCCATATCAGGATAGAATATTTTATTAATGTGAACCATATTATTTATGGCATCATTAAAATTGTAGACTCCAAGACCTATCGTTGCTAATATGGCGCTTCCAAGCAATCCACTTTCAGTAACTTTTGTAGTAATGACTTTTTTCCCTAAAACATCAGCTTTTACTTGATTTAAATGGTTATTTTTTGCTCCACCACCAGATACCCGTAGTGCTTCAACTGTGGTTTTGTCTTGTGAGGATAATGCTTGCAAAGTTTCAAAATTATTTAAAATACTAAAGGAAATTCCTTCCAGTAAAGCGATAAATAAATCGTGTTTTGTGTGTTGGTGAGTTAATCCAAAAAACATACCTCTGGTATGTGGATTCCATAAAGGGCTTCTCTCTCCTTCCATATATGGCAGGAAGATCAAGGGATCTTTTTTGGCAAAAGTATCATTATTGATTTTAAAAATGTTTTTACCAGATTGTTGATTTTTTTCGATAAAATTCTTTATAAACCAATCTATTGATTTTCCACTTGCTTGAGTAGCACCAAATAATAATTGAAGGTCATTATAAAAAGGATAAGCGAAATAGGGTAATTTCTTTGTCTGAAACAGGCTGGTTTTTCGATCAATTAAAATTCCTACAATTTCGGAAGTGCCACTAATATCATAATGCATGTTTCTTTTACAAACTCCAGTACCTATTATACTGGTAATAGAATCCATTTCTCCGGCAATAACCGGGATTCCTTTTGGTAATCTTATTTCACTTTCTAATGATGCTGTAGTTTTCCCTATAATACTATGTGAAGGAACAGCTTTTGGAATGATAGATTCGGAAATTTCTAATAAATTTAAAAATTTAGAATATATCATCCCAGTTTTTACATTCATAAAACCTCTTCCGCTCAACAGGCTTGTATTGTATTCCCCAGTCAACTTAAAATTTATATAATCTTTAGGTTCAAGAAGTTTGTAGAGTTTTTTCATCGTATCAGGTTCGTTATTTTGTAACCATAATAGTTTGGCAATGCGAGAACCGGGAGTAAAGGTTGAAGTCATAATTGATTCATTAAAATTATTATTTAATTTACTTTTAATATACTTTGCTTCTTTAATAGCTCTATTATCCTGCCAAGTTATTGCTGGTCTTAAAATATTTCCTTTTCTATCTATGAAAACCAGGGTGGGGCTATGCCCACAGCAAGCAATTCCTATAATAGAATAAGGTAGAGTTGAACGATTTATTTCATTAATAATTCTAAAAATACCAGATTTTGCAGCTATCCACCAAGTCTTGGGGTCCTGTTCTAAGTAATTGGATTCGAGTTGATGAGTTGAATAAAATGTTTGAAAAAATTTTATCAATTCCCCTTTTAGGTCAATAGCTGCTGTTTTTATTGAGCTTGTTCCAATATCAATTACAATGATTACTTCCATGGATTCTAAGTCCTCCGAGAGTAAAAACATAGAACTTTTCTTATTTATATGCTTTTGAGTAAATATTTACAAATTATAATTATTAATCAGTATGAAAAATTTTAAAAATACAAAAAATATAATTTTTTAATTGACAAATTAGATTTTAAATTTATTTTTTAATTAAAAAGTAATTTTTCTTGACACATTGTTATAATAATTGTATTATATTTACAGAACAGTGTTCTTAAAAATAAATAATAGTGTTCTATATTATACTATAAAATTGATAAAAAATAAATAGCATCCCTTATTTCCTTAAATTTTTAAATAAAAAAGACGCAAAAAAAGAGAATATTTTGTAAAAATAAAATAAATATTTTACATAGTGGGTGAGAACGATGGAAGAAAAAATAAATAAATCTATAGACAGAGCATTGCAAATTATAGAGTTGTTCAGTATGGAAAAACCTGTTTGGGGGATAACCGAAATAAGCAAAGAATTAAATATGTACAAAAGTAATATTTATAATATTTTGTTTACCTTAGCAAAAAGAGGGTTTATTAAAAAAGATTTTAAAACAGAAAAATATAGTTTAAGCATAAAATATTTCGAATTGGGCAGTGTAGTCATTAAAAATATGGATTTAAGAAAAATAGCTTCCCCTTATATTGAGAAGCTATTCCAGGAGTTTAATGAAACTGTGCACCTTGGTGTTTTAGATGAAGGTAGGGTGGTTTCAATTGAACGTGAGGAATCTAGACAGGGCTTATATTCCCATATCGAAATAGGTAAAAGCACTCCCTTACATTGTACTGCAGTTGGCAAAGTAATAATGGCGTACCTTCCATTGGAAAAAATTGATTCAATAATAATGGAAAAAGGA
>CAZMLS010000172.1:0-3809 GCA_964567215.1 uncultured Atribacterota bacterium
TACCAGACGGGATTCCCACCCGTTATATGATACGACCTTGCTCGGCCGCACGACCGATTGACCAATTAAGATTAAGGTAAAGATAGATTAACCAATTTACTAATTCTCCAATTCGCCAATGCAGCAATTCACCAATTGCCCAATTAATACATGTACTTTTCTCTTTGTCTTATTTTTTGATTTTCTTAACTGGCTAACCGGGTAACCAGTTAACCAGCTAACTAAATTATCTTGCAACTTGTATCTTGTAACTATTAACTGAAAACTGGAAACTATAAACTGAAAACTTGTCTTTTTTCTTTTATCTCTTTTTCTTTTCCTCACTAAATACTAACGACTAAATACTAAATACTAATTTCCTTTCAATTCCTACCCGAATCTTCACTATATACTATATACTAGATACTATATACTTTGATACTGTTTTCACTATATACTGTTTTTTTAACACTAATAGACAGGCGGGACGCCTATCCTGCGGGAGAAAGGAGGTATATATTCCTGGCTCCTCTTTTTTTATTCAGGCCCCTGACTCCTTTATTTTATTTTCTTAACCAGCTAACTAATTAGCTAGTTATCCATATCTTTCCCCAATATTACTGTTAATTCTGTTTCGGCCGTATTATTATATTTTTTGATAATGACAGGATCTTTAAATAATTCATTCAATTCATTATTGATACTTATTTCTTTTGAATTTATGATAATTTCCGTTTTTGTATAATTGAAATTATCTGCATTATCAATACTTATTATTTCAAAACCCAGCAATTCTAATTCCCGGGCAATTCTATGGGCAATTCCCGAACCGCCACTTCCATTTAAAACTTCCGCCTTTACCCCTGCATATGCACCATATATTAAAGACTTGATTCTTTTTTGAACCTTTTCTTTATTCGGTTCAAGATAGCTAATACCCTTAATGTAAACGGGATCTCCTTGAACGGTTTCTGTTTTAAAATGTCCTTCACTTGCCCCTTTAAATAAACTGGCCAAAGTAATGATATCCTGCACTTTTATATTTGTTTCCATGTAATCTTTCATATCTTCTACCATTTGAGGAATTTTGGTAATTGTATTAATATTCATCATTTTATCAATGATTGCCAGGGCTAATTGTTGCTGCCTTTTTATTCTTCCCAAATCACCTAATTTATCATGCCTGAATCTGATATATTCCAGAGTTTTTTCACCATCCAGCAACTGTCTTCCCGGATATAGATGAATATTTAATCCTCCCGCTTTATCTATGTACTGCATCTCTTTTTCTACATTTATCTCCACTCCGCCTAATTCATCAATAATCTTCACAAAACCATTAAAATCTGCTACTGCATAAAAATGAATGGGTAATTCCAGAAATTGACTTACAGTTTTAATCAGTAAATCCTTTCCACCAAATGCATACGCATGATTTATTTTATCCATTTCCCGACCTGGAATATCAACTCTTAGATCACGTGGTATCGAAAGTATTAATGCGTCTTTTGTCTTTGGAGAAACACTCAAAAAAGCTATTGTATCTGCTCGTCCATGATTTTTAATTTCATCGCACCCGACGATTAATATATTTATCCTCTTGTAAGATAATAAGTTTGAACTAAATGGAAATATACTAAAATACTTTAAAGTAAAAATTAATAAAATCAAGAATAAGGAAACAAATATTATTATGCCTGTTTTCCATTTTTTTCTATTTAAGGTGTTTCTTTTAGCTTTATTTTCATGCATCTATTAAAGCCACCTTGCTTAAAATGTCATTTCTTGCTTCTACGGTTGCAGGATAGATCAATAAACCACGTTTAATTAAAGAAAGCAATCCTTCATCCAATATCATTAACACTGCTTTGTCTAAATTTTTCTGTGCCATTTGCCTTACTTGTGTAATGCCATTAAAATACCTTAAAGGTTCTATTTTATCACTTAAATAAACAATCTTATCTAAAATAGACATCTTTACCCCACCGGTGCTATGCAATCTAATGGCTTGCAAAATATCAGAATCTTGAACATTAAATTCCTGCTCGGCAATTAATGCTCCCACAAAAGAATGTAGCACTTTCGGAATTTTATTTATATTAATATCAATTTGTATTTTGTTGGTTGCTGCCATTACTTTTAATTTCTCAAACGTCATGCATTTAGCACAATCATGCAATAAACCGGCAATTTTTGCTTTATCAGGATCCGCTCCATATTTCATAGCCAGATCATATGCTATTTGTGAAGTATTAACAGAGTGCTCCCATCTTTCTTCATTTAACATATTTTTTAATTTTAATTTCATTAAATCAATTTTCATGTTTTCTCCGTTTCGTGTTTTGTGCAATTATTTATAATCATTTATATTTTTCTGCAATTCTTTTAGCACACACCGGATCTTATAGTTGATACAGTTTATTCTTATTTATATATCCAATGACTTCCCCAGGAAGCAAATATTTTACATTTCTATCCTCTACAAATCTTTTTCTAATATCCGTAGATGATATGGCTAAAGCAGGATTTTTCATAATATGTATGATATCTTTAAATTTCTTGTCCAATTTGTTCAGGTTATATCCGGAACGAGTTGCTGCAATAAATTCACAAAGTGTAATTAATTCGTCATTTTTATACCATGTATTAAATTCTAAAAATGCGTCTGCTCCGGTAATAAAATATATTTTAACACTATTATTGTATTTTTTCATAAATTCTTTTATTGTGTCAATAGAATAAGAAAATCCTGTTCTTTGAAGTTCAATTTTTGATACCCCAAAAAAAGGATTATCTTTGACTGCCAACTCAACCATTAAAAAACGATGTTCAGGAGTAGAAATATTCTTCTTTTTTTTATGAGTAGGCTGCCGACATGGTACAAAAACAACTTTATCCAAATGGTAATTAATCCTGGCTTCCTCGGCGGTAAACAAATGCCCATAATGTATGGGATCAAATACACCTCCCATAATTCCTAAACGCTTAATCTTCTTCGCTTTTATGATTATTCATTCTCCTTATAATTAAAATTATACTTACAAGATTTTCATTTCAAATACTAATTTGTCTCTTCATCGGAATCGGAGGATACAGCTTCAGACTCTATTTCAGGAACAATTTCTTCGATAACCTGCTTAATTTGTTCTTCTTCTTTCTCTCCCTGCACTTCACCGTTTATCACAATAAAAGTAATATTTTTTTCCGGATAAGTCCAATACTCCACTTTATCTCCATCTTCAAAACCTATTTCAATTTCTGATGGATAACCATAACTTAAATACCCTTCATCCTGTAGAGCCTGCTGATAAGGGAGCGCTCTGGTTCTTTTAAACCTTAACCATAACTCTTCCTCCTTGCTCTCTAATCTTAAATATTTATATAAATCGCTTAATCGGGTATAGGCATGCCAATAATCGGAAGGACGAATAAATGATATGGTATTCCCTGCTTCTTCTGTATTAATTGTTTTTTCGTAACTTTCTATTGCCAAATATGAAAATTGGGAAGTTATTTTATTTCCTAAAATCCTGTAAACCTCAGCTAACCAATAATACGCTTCTATCGGATTTGATTCAATGTTTATTGATTTCTTAAAATAAGGTATAGATCTTAGTAGCGTGTCTACAGAGGGAGAATTATCCATTAGTAGATAAGCTTGCGGATTACCAATCAACCTGTTTCCCTCATTTAGATAATCAATTGCATTATCTGACTTAACCGAAGAAGTATTCTTAAAACTGTTGATTAAATTCCAAAAGGCATATTGGTTTTGTGAATTTATCCTTAAAACTTCTTTCCATTCTTGAACCGCTTTTTCATAATTATTA
>CAZMLS010000173.1:0-3786 GCA_964567215.1 uncultured Atribacterota bacterium
AATATTGCAGATTGTAGTTTTCGGATTACCAATTTAGTTGAGATAGGAGAGTATCATGATTAATCACATCCAGAATAATATATACCACGTTGAAGTATTACCACCCAAACAGGATTCAGAAAAACTTGAAAAGGATCTTGAAATATTTTCAAATAAATATCTCAGGGTTATGGACAGCGGTTATTATGCATGTATAACCGATAATGCAATGGGTCTTTTGTCATTCCAGGGAACAGAAATGATTGAAGAACTAGACCTTCCCGTCATGTCAGAGCAGGTGATGATTCACCTTAATACTTTTCATACAAAAGATGATCTGGACAACATTCTTAACATTTGTAAGACAAAAGGAATCAGGTATCTCCTTATAATAACAGGAGACGGTTCGGAGCGTCTTCCCAAGCTTCAACCTTCAGATGTAGGAGCCTCTGATGTTGAATCCGTCACTACTGTTGAACTGTTAAAATACATAAATCGTGAATATCCGGATACTTTTGTACTTGGAGTCGCGTTTAATCCTTACGAACCGGAAGAACATGAATTTGAAAAGATGGAAAGAAAAATTAAAACAGGTGCCACTTTTATTATTACCCAGCCTTTAATAGAGAAAAATGAAATTGTCGACAGACTTATTGAAAAATATCCTGAAATACAAGTAATTGTAGAAGCCTGGATGAGTAGAAAACTGCACCTTCTTTCGGAAGCAGTCGGTTATGAAATACCTGAGAATACAGAATTTGACCCCATATCCACTTTAAAAATACTTCACAAATTATATCCGGAGTGCGGTGTTTACCTATCACTACTCGGGTTCAAAACACAATATCATCTGATTAAAGATATCTGGGTCTAAAGGCCCACAATTACAGGGAGACATTATGAAAATAGTAGTATGTATCAAGCAGGTACCGGCAACTAACGATGCTAAAATCGATCCTGAAACAAAACGTATAATAAGAAAAGGTATAAAATCGATCCTGAACCCTTTTGACACTTACGCTGTGGAAGAAGGTGTACAGTTGAGAAATAAATTTGGAGGGGAAGCAATTGCTCTGTCAATGGGTCCGCCAAAAGCTGAAGAAAGCCTAAGAGAAGCTATTTCAGTCGGGATTAACAGAGCAATTCTGCTTAGTGACCGGGCTTTTGGTGGTTCGGATACATGGGCTACAAGCTATATCCTTGCAAAAGCCATTGAAAAGATCGGGAATGTTGATCTGGTAATTTGTGGCAAGCAGGCCATGGATGGTGATACAGCCCAAGTAGGTCCTGGAATTGCAGCTCATATTGACTGGCTTCAAGCAACTTATGTTATGGCTGTGGAAGAGATATCTTCTTCGTCCATCAGGGTTAAAAGGATGCATGAAGATGGTTTTGATATATGTGAAATGTCTTTTCCTGCAGTAATAACTGTTGTAAAAGACATCAATATACCCCGCGTACCATCACTTAAAGGCCGACTAGCTTCAAGAAAATGTGAAATACCGGTGTGGAAACCCGATGATATAAGTGCGGATACATCGAAAATTGGCCTGGACGGATCACCCACAAGAGTTGTAAAAATACAGCCTCCACCACCTAGACACACAAATACAAGAAAGATTGCAGGATCTTCAATAGAATGTGCACAGAGTCTACTAAGAGAGTTAAGACTGCGAAGTATAGTTTAATTTAGAGGAGAAAAAATGATAGCCCTTACAGATGCTGAAAGAAAAGAATATCGCAATATATGGGTAGTCTCTGGGGTTTTATCCGGCGAAATACAATCTGTGACATACGAGCTGACAGGTGCTGCAAGAACTCTTGCAGATTTTAGAAAGAGTGAAGTTTGGGTTGTGGTCATGGGAACCGGTATTGAAAGAAAATTAGAGTCGCTTTTTGCATATGGAGCAGATGTTGTAATATTGGTTGACAATCCGGAATTATCCGGTTTTGTCGATGAAACCGAAGCGAAAATTATGAAACGCCTTATTGTAAAATATAAGCCCGAAGTCGTAATCTGTGGAGCCACAACAAGGGGGCGTGCCCTGATTCCACGAGTTTCCGTAATGACACACTGTGGTCTTACAGCTGACTGCACAGGTCTTTCAATTGACCCTGAAAACGGTGACCTTCTTCAGACAAGGCCGGCTTTTGGTGGTAATATCATGGCCACTATCCGCTGTTCAAACCACAGACCTCAGATGGCGACCGTACGGCCAAAAGTCATGAAATTGCCGGAACCAGATCTTGGCCGTACCGGTAGAATTATAAAAGAAGAGATGCTTACAAGTGATACAGAAAAGGTCAAGCAGATAATAGATATTTTCCATAGTAATGAAACTACTTATAATCTTGCCGATGCACAGATAATAATATCAGGAGGAAGAGGACTGAAAGGTCCCAAAGGCTTTGACCTTTTAAAACAGTTTGCCGAAAAGGTAGGTGGAGCAGCTGTAGGTGCAAGCAGGGCAGCTGTTGATTCAGGCTGGATCCCTTATGCGCACCAGGTCGGTCAGACAGGACAGACAGTCCAGACAAAGGTTTATATAGCCTGCGGCATTTCCGGACAGATTCAGCATCTTGTAGGGATGCAGTCTTGTGATTTGATTATAGCTATAGACAAAAACCCCGATACACCTATGATGCAAATTGCGGATATAGCCGTAGCCGGGGATCTGTTTGAAATCATTCCTGAAATTATCAAGGGGATAACCAACCTTTAGAACAAATGTTCTGATTGTAATAGATACTGGGCAATAAGGTATAATCATTTAATATAATTTATTTATATTTGTAATAGGCTTTCAGAAAATTTCTCTTTTAAAATTTAATACTAGGAAGGAAAGATTTTACAAGGCGAATTTTATCTATATTAAATGTCTTATAAGCAGTCAAGGTAATAAGAAAAACAATAATATGAGCGTTAGTACAGTGATTGGAAACAACCCACACAAGGCGGGGCTTAATAGTTTTCTGGAAGGCACTTTGTATTTATAGTATTTGCAAAAAGGAGATTGAAAAATGTTGATTATTGGAGAAAAACTAAATTCAGCAAGGAAAAAAGTAAGAGAGATGATTGAGAATAGAGATGTAAAATCTATTCAAGATTTAGCTAAAAAGCAAGTAGAGGGCGGCGCTGATATGCTGGATGTAAATTCCTCCGCTGCAAGCGGTGACAAAGAAGAAAATATGGAATGGTTGGTAAAAACAGTTCAAGAAGTGGTAGATGTCCCTTTATGTATTGATAGTTCCAATGCAGAAGAGATTGAAAAAGGCTTGGAAGTTTATGATTGGGATAAAGGTAAAGCTTTAATTAATTCCATAACCGGCGAAAAAGAAAAAATTGATAGATTATTACCTACTATAATGAAATATAAATGTGCAGTAATAGCCCTTGTCATGGATGAACGGGGTATTTCTGATAATACCAAAACCCGGGTTGAGATCGCTGAAAAATTAATAAAAGTATTAACTGATGCTAAAGTACCTTTAAAAGATATATTTATTGATCCATTAGTAGTGCCTATCGGCACTAATGATAAAAATGGGCAAGTAACAATGAACACTATAAAATGCGTTAAGGAAGCATATCCCGAAGTTAGAGTAGTGACAGGTTTAAGTAATATATCTTTTGGTCTTCCGGAGAGAAAATTAATTAATCAAGTCTTTATGGTTTTATCTATGGCTCATGGTATGGATGCAGCAATAATTGATCCTACAGATAAAAAAATGATGGCTATTACTAAAACTGCTATAACTCTTTTAGGAGAAGATAATTTTTGCGGTGGTTATATTCAAGCCTACAGG
>CAZMLS010000174.1:0-3765 GCA_964567215.1 uncultured Atribacterota bacterium
ATTCAAATTACCGAGAAACTAAAAGAGGTTTTAGGAGAAGAGAAGATTGCCTGTTTTCATGGCCATGCTCTGTCTCGAGGAATTTATATGAGAAATGGTGGAACTCGAATTTCAGAAGATAGTGCGACACTTATTTCTCCTCAACAGATTGATGAATTTGTAATTCCCTACGATCAAAAAGTCTTGGAAGTATTTGGAGGTGGTTTTATTCATTTTTGCGGAAAAAACGATTATTTACTACATTCATATTTAAAGATGGATAAAGTTCGGGCAGTAAATCTGGGAAATCCCGAGATGTATGATTTTGAAGAAACCATGCAAAAATTTATAGATTGTAAAAAATGTTATTTTGGTTTATGGCCCCGACAAGATGGAGAAAATTTAGAAAAGTATGTTAAAAGAATAAAAAATTCTACAAAAGGAGGGAAGAGAGGACTTCTACTTCATTTTGATGAAGATATGTTCCCTGAATATTCTTGTCAGGATATTTTGAAAAAGTGGGAAAAAATAATTGAAGCATAGGTTTTGTAATTAAAAATTATTAAAGAGGATTTTTATTTATTTTATCGAATAAAATAATAGAATATTGTTATTCTTTGTAATCTACGCCTTAATTATATATAAGGTAGAAAATACACCATTACAATGGAAAGGAGTGATAAAAGATGTAAAAAACATTTATAATGTAGAATGCTAAACAGAAGCGATCTTAGTTAAAAAATAAAAGGAGGATTTCGATATGAAATTCAATAAATTAAAAATTATTCTGATTGTCTCTGCATTGATTATAACTTTTAGTTGTGTAAACATTTTTGCTTCCGATATTACAATTACTTGGTCTTCAATTAGTGTTCCCGATGATGCTCATACAAAAGCCATGCAGGTTTTTAAAGATGAAGTGGAAAATCTATCTGATGGTAAGATTACAGCTGATCTGTATATCGCTGGTCAATTATATACCCAGGAAGGTGAATTAGCCGCCTGTAGAGAAGGAAGTCTTGATATAGCTTATTTTAGTGCTAGTTGGTTGGCAGAATTTGTACCATATTTATCTATGATAGGTTCTGTATATACTTTTAATGGATTTGAACATATGGATAGAGTATTAAATGGGGAAATAGGAGAAGCAATTTTTGATGATGTAGCCCAGAAAACAGGCGTACGACCTCTAGGAGCATTCTACCTTGGGACCAGACAGTTGAATTTGGTGGAAAAAGTAGGAGAAGTTAGAACTCCTGAAGATATGAAAGGTGTTAAATTAAGAACACCTGCTAGTCCTGCTTGGATAGCCCTCGGTAAAGCATTGGGTGGAAATCCTACTCCTATGAGCTTTGGCGAAGTGTATATGGGCTTAAAAACCGGAGCAGTAGAAGGACAGGACAATCCTTTACCTACCGATAAAAATGCAAAATTTTATGAAGTAACAAAATACATTGTTCTCACTGATCATGTCGTTAATTCGGTATGGCCATCTATTAACGAAAAGAGATGGCAATCATTTAGTGATATAGAAAAATTGGTCATTCGCAAAGCCATGGCTAAAGCTAGAGATTTTTGTGCTGAAACCAATGTAAAAGCCGAAGTAGAATTAATTGATTTCTTTAAAGCCGAAGGCTTAATTGTTATTGAAGATCCAGACAAAGATGCTTTTGCGGAATATGCTAAATGGTCCTATCAGAATGAGAGTAAGGATGTCTCAAAAGATTGGGACATGGACCTCTATGAAAAAATTCAGGCCGAAAAACGTTAATAGCAATATCTTAAGTTAAAAATTGCGATTAGTGGTCCCATTATATTACGATATAGTGGGACCGCAATAAAAGGAGAACTTTTCTGTGAAGAAAAAAAATCAATTAATCTGGATAAAAATTGGTAAATTACTGATTGATATTACCGAAATATATATTCCTGCAATTTCTTTTTCTTTGTTATTTATTGCTTTTTTAATCCAGGTTTTTTACCGTTATTTTTTGGTTCCTCTCACCTGGCCTCTGGAATTTACTTTAATGATGTTCGTTTGGACCACCTTATTTGGAGCATGTTATGCTTTACGTGATAATTCGCATGTTAAATTTACTTTAATTTATGATAGTGCTACTCCGAAGGTAAAATATTGGATGAGGATTATTGGCAATCTATTGATCCTTAGTTCTTTTATTATTGCTTTTGTTCCTACCTATAACTGGGTACAATTTATGTCTTTTAAAAAATCTAATGTTTTGAAGGTGCCCATGAATATTGTATTTTTTCCTTATATTATTTTTATGATTATTGTGATAGGCAGGATAGCGTTCAAACTTTATACCGACATAAAAAAATTACCTGGAGGAGAAACGTAAAATGAATTTTCCACTCATCGTTTTTTTAGTATGCTTTATATTGATTTTTATATTAAGGCTTCCTATTGCAATAGGAATGTTAATGAGTTCAATTTTTTATTGCTTATTAGCTCCAGGTCCTGCTACAGGATTGCAAATGGCAGGTCGTCAGTTTTTAAGTAGTTTGAATGTTAAATTTATTTTAATTGCTGTTCCTCTTTTTGTTTTTGCTGCTAAAGTGATGAATTCAGGAGCCGTAACTGAAAAAATATTTAGATTTGCTAATAGTCTGGTTGGACGATGGAGAGGTGGAATGGGCCACGTTAATGTGTTAGCTTCTATCATCTTTTCAGGTATGACCGGTTCTGCTGTGGCAGATGCATCTGGTTTGGGTATTATGGAAATTGAGGCAATGCGCGACCATGGTTATGATGATAGTTTTAGTTGTGCTATTACAGCTGCTTCATCTACGATTGGTCCTATTTTCCCACCGAGTATACCGATGGTTTTTTATGCAATGCTTTCAGGTGCTTCGATTGGTAAGCTTTTTATTGGTGGAATGATTCCTGGTCTTCTCATTGGTATAGCATTAATGATTTATATTGCATTTATCGCTAAGAAAAGAAATTATCCTCGGGGTGAAAAATATACACTGAGCCAATTTATAAAAAATACAATCATTGCTTTTCCTGCATTGCTGACTCCGGTTATTTTATTGGGAGGAATTTATACCGGAGTTGTTACTCCCACTGAAGCAGGAGCTCTTGCCGGTATTTATGCCTTACTTATTTCCTTTTTGGTATATCGTTCTCTTAGCTTAAAACAGTTGCTACAAGTTATCATTGAAACTGCGAAGACGACAGGTACTTTAACAATAATTGTTGGAGCAGCTTTTTCATTTTCTTATATTGTTGCTTTGGAACATATACCAGATGTTTTTTCGAATCTATTATTAGGTATTACTTCTAATAAATATGTTCTTTTACTTGTCATTAATATTTTATTTATTATCCTAGGTATGTTTATTGATACCATGGCAATAACATTGGTATTTATTCCCATGGTGCTTCCTTTGGTAAAGATGCTAGGTATTGATTTGGTACATTTCGGTGTAGTCATTGTACTTAATATGATGATTGGTTTATCTACACCACCCTTTGGTATGCTTTTATTTATTGTATCCGGAATTTCAGGAGCTTCCCTAAAATCAATTATAAAAGAAATATTGCCTATGGTATTGGTTTTAATAGGGGTATTGTTTTTAATTACTTATGTGCCCGAAATTGTGTTATTTTTACCTAATAAAATGAGGTGATTTCCTCAATTAAATTTGATAAAATTATTATATTTGGAGGGCGAAAATGCTTCCTTCTGAGCGAATTTATCTTTCTATATCAGGAAAAGTACCCGATAGAGTGCCCAATGTACCTAAGATTTGGGTAGATCT
>CAZMLS010000175.1:0-3764 GCA_964567215.1 uncultured Atribacterota bacterium
ATTTTTACCCTGCTGTTGCTCATTTTAAAAAATTAAAAGAAAAAGCAAATAGACCAAAAAAGTCAAGAAGGAAATGTAGGATTTGATTTTAATAAGACCTCATCCCATTAACTTTCATTTATCCCGATCAGAGTAGAATATCTTCTCTCCAGTTACCCCGGGCGGTAATATAATAAGAAGCATTTTTAAAAGATAATCGTAATGGCATAGTCATAGTAAAATGTTGAGACCTGACCCCATTCCCTCGTTTAAAATATAAGAGGAATAAATAAGGGAATATAGGTAACAAGTAATAATACCCCTATTAAAACCAGCAATAATGGAATGGCTGCCTTACTGATCTTTTCGATAGGGAATCCGGTAATACTACTGGCTATATATAAATTTATAGCAACAGGCGGAGTAGACATCCCTATGGCCAGAGCAATGGTCATCACAATACCAAAATGAATAGGACTTACACCTATTTTAGTAATAATGACCAATAAAATAGGAGTTAAAATAATAATAATGGAAGCAGTCTCCATAAATACGCCGGCAATCAGTAAAAGAACGTCTATTAATAATAGGATGATATATTTATTTTGGGAAAGGGAAAGTACGCCACCGGCAATCAAGGAAGGTATACTCCAATTCGCTAAAACCCAGCTAAAAACCCGGGCAGTGGCAATTAAAAACATAATTAAAGAAGCAGTAATTCCTGATTTAATAAATATTCTGACAATATCTTTGATTTTTTTATCTCTATAGATGAACAAGGACACAAAAAGAGCCCAGTCCACTGCAATGACTGCTGCTTCGGAAGGTGTAAAATAACCCGAAAAAATTCCTCCTAAAATGATTATCGGAGTGATTAACCCCCATATCGATTTCTTAAAGGTTCTCCAAATATTTTTTAAAGAAAATTTTGCCCCTCTGGGATAATTTTCTTTTTTTGCTCTTCTAAGTGCTACAGCAATTAAAGCTAAAGCCATTAAAATTCCGGGAATAAATCCATTAAGAAATAATCGAGCAATTGAGACATTAGAAATAAGAGCATATAAAACCATAGGTACCGAAGGAGGTATGACCACTCCAATGCCCCCTGCGCTGGCAATTAAAGCTGCAGAAAACTCCGGATTGTACTTTCTTTTTTGGAGTTCAGGTATTAATGGTGTACCTATTGCTGCTGTAGTAGCAGCTCCGGAACCGGAAATTGCTGCAAAGAAAGCAGCTGCCATAACACTAATAATCCATAATCCACCTCTTAGAAAACCAAAGATTGAATCGGCAAACTCTACTATCAATTTGGACATCTTTCCTTCTGCCATCAAATCCCCTGCCAGAATAAAAAAAGGAACGGCAATGAGAGGAAATGAATCAATTCCGGCAAACATCCTTTGAGGCACGATCATTAAAGGAATATTACCCATAACAAGTATTAAAACTGAAGATAGCCCAATAGAGATTGCTACCGGTATGCCAAACAACATCAGTATTATAAATGTAATAAATAAAATGAATGCAATCATGATCTTTTTTTTACCTCCTCGCTCCCGGTTAATTCTCCTATCAAGTTTGTTATGCCATAATATAACATGATGGAAAAACTCATAGGAAGGCATAAATAAATTATTTTCATCGGGATAAGCAAAGCAGGCGAAGTTTGATATATTTGAAGGGAAATCATTTTTGTTCCATAATAAATACCGATTAAGAAAAAAATAATGGTCATTATGTTTGCTAAAATAGTCATCGCTTTACGCTTTTGACCTTTTAACTTTTCTACCATAAAGTTAATCGCAATATGAGAGCCTTGTTTATAAGCCACGCTAGCAGCGAAAAAGCTTCCCCAAACCAATAGATAACGAGATAATTCTTCTGTCCAGGAAAGAGCAGTAAAGAAGACTCTACAAATAATTTGTGTAGTGATAATTATTGTCATAGCGGCTAACGTAAGAAAAACAAAAACTTTAATTATAGAATTTAAAGAATCGCCTATTTTTTTTAGCTGAATATAAAACTGAATCATTTTTGTGCCTCTCTGAATGTTTTTTACTCAAATAATTACTCCGATTTTTAACAAAGTGCAAGACTTATATCTTCAGTTAGTTTAATCTCTTAATGATACCGTAAAAAAATGTATCATATTTGTCTTTTAGGATTTTTTAGTCATCCAAAATAGCGCCATAATAAAATTATGGCGCTATTTATCTTAATTAAATAAGTTTATAGACTTCTGAATTTAGCTAATTCTTCCTGGATTTCCTCTAATACACCTTCGAATTTAGGTCCATATTTTTCATATACCGGTTTTACAGCTTCTCTAAAAGAGTCTAAATCCGGATTTTCTGTCACTTCCATACCATTTTCTTTGATGACTTTAAGTTGAGCTGCTTCGTTATCATTATTATATTCCCTTGCGGTGTCTCCTGCTTCTTTTGCTGCTTCGCTAAATATCTTCTGCTCTTCCGGAGAAAGAGAATCCCAGACTTTCAAACTTGTCACAATAGTAGCCGGTGCATAGGTGTGTCTATCTAAAGTCATATATTTTTGTGATTCGTAAAGTTTAAAGGAATAGATAACTACCACCGGATTCTCCTGTCCATCAATAGTCTTTTGTGAAAGTGCGGTAAGACATTCGGTCCAGGCCATAGGTACAGCGTTTGCTCCCAGGGCTTTAAATGTATCAACATATAAAGGATTTTCCATTAAACGAATTTTTAAACCATTAACATCACTGGCAGTTTTTACCGGTCTAACGCTATTAGTAAGATTCCTAAACCCTCTTTCTGAGTAGGCTAAACCGTGAAGTTTTACTTTTTCCAAATTCTTTAGTATTTTTTGACCAATAGGTCCATCTAATACAGCATAGGCTTCTTCCGGTGTACCGAAAAGAAAAGGCATTTCAAATACTGCAATCTCGGGAAGGAAATTGGCAATGGGTCCATTGGTAATGACTCCCATCTCTATCGTTCCCATCTGCATACCTTCCAGGAGAGTTCTCTCATCACCTAATTCAGCATTAGGATGGATTTCAATTTTTATATTTCCCGCCGTTTTTTCTTCCACAATTTCTTTAAATTTTAAAGCAGACATATGAAAAGAATCTTTTTCATTTACTACATGTGAAAGTTTAATTATTCGAGAATTATCTGCAGCGACACCTGCAAGCGATAAACTTCCTACTAATAAAAGTACAATTGATATTAAAACAAATATTTTTTTCATTAGATCCTCCTTTTTTAATTACTTAATTTTTTTGATTTATTTATTTCATTTACTATTCATACAATCTCTTACCGGTTTGAATTCTTTAACCATCACTTCCTCTCTTCGCACATCTTATGTATCAGCGGGCATCAGTCAATGAATGTGACATAGGCGGTTGTTTTTTACACCAATCATTTATACATTTTATTCTATTTTATTATTTTGTAATATTTACATTGTTAAAGATATTAGCCTGATGGATATTTTTTATAATTTCTTTTTGATGACATTCGTTTAAAGAGAAGCATATTTCAGTTTTGACAAAGGTAAAAATTGAGATAGTTGTGGAAAAGACGATTACCAAAATGGCAAGAATACTATATTTATTGTTTCTTTTTAAGTAGTGCATCTTTTCGGGACCTTTTTCTTTTTTAGACTTTAACCGTAAAACAATATAAAAGATAAAAAAATATAAAAATAAGGGTAGATAGAAGACTATCTCCCTTTTTATAATTTATTAATTGGGTCAAAGATCAAGGTTTAAAATTCATTACGAATTTCGATTTGTAATT
>CAZMLS010000176.1:0-3717 GCA_964567215.1 uncultured Atribacterota bacterium
TTTAACATATTAAATTAAGAGTTGAATATTTAATCCTTTTTAAAATTCTTTTTTAATAATAGCTAAACAAAGCATCTATAGTTCAAAAGAATTACTTATTTTTTCTGTTTTTTTTCTTCAATCAATTGCAGGCATTCTTCAGCCCATTCGATATCTGCTGAATTATCTTTATTCCCCTTTTTTAAAATCAATTCCCAATAAAAAGTTTCAGTTTTATATTTCTTATCTTTACTGTAATCATTAATCCCTTGCTGAACTTTCTCTAAATATTTTAGCTGATTTTCTTTTTCCTTTTTATATCTGGTTATCTCAAACGCTAGTTCATCCAACTTAATTTTTGATGAAAAAAATACTCGCATTAAAAAACGACTTCTATTATTTTGACTTAATTGATTGGGAAATTTATTTAACCAGTTTAAAAAGGTATTTCTACCTTCTTCGGTGAGTTGGTACACCTTACGATCAGGCCGTTTTTCCTGTGCCTCAATTTTTGATAAAACTAAACCTTTTTGCTCTAAATTATTTAGTTCCCGATAGATTTGACTCATCTGAGCAGACCAAAAAAAATCTATGGTGTTGTCAAAGGTTTTTTTCAGATCATATCCGGTCATTGATCTATAGTTCAGTAAACCCAGTAATGCATTTCCTAAAGACAATTTAGACCACCTCCACATTTTTATTATTTTACATTTATTATTTTACATTTATTATATTCTACATGTTTAATAAGGTCAAATATATTTAATATAATTTAACAATTGACCGATTTTCCGATTTACCAATTAAGAAATTAACTAATTAAGATAGTCATTAGCAAGAAAATAGAAGTCAGGAACCAGGAGATAGAATGAAGAAAAGAGGAGGAACAATAAGATTCTATCCCATAATCGTAGGACAGGCGTCTCCCTGTCTATTTCTTAGTGATGGTACCGGAATATTCAAATGCATTTTGCTTCATCTTAATCCATTTTCTTTCTAGGATACCGATTAGATTCCCACAAGAACACCGAATTTCACCATTTGCATGAATGCTGTAGTCTTCCTTTATCCGATGTTTCCAACAATGCCACACTTTCCCTTTGCCGATTTTTTCGTACTTAAAGATTTTTTGTTTGCATTGGGCACATCTAATGATGATCATTTATTAACCTCTGATTTTTTAAGCGAAGTTTTCTTTATTTTTTTATTTAAAATGAAGTGTTATGAAAATTTTAAATATTTTCCTTCTTTTTTACTGCTTTGATATCCAAAACCGGGCTTCCTTTAAAAGCATCCAGCCCTTTGACGTAAATATGTGTATCACTAACTTTAACTAACTCTACATTGCTCACTGCAATTCTTGAAGTTCGATGAGGAGTACGTGATGCAAATACTCCCACTTCCTTACCATTTTCCCCCTTCCCTCTTTTAAATATTGTGTTGATATGATGAGTTTTATGTAAATAATAGATAATGCTTATCCATTTTTCTTCTTCCAATTTATACATGAACTTATTCTGATATGGGAAAAGATCAACTCTGGAAATTCCATCAGAATTTACCCGGCTGACTTTTCCGATAGGATAAATTGCAAGAGGTTCGATTTGACCGAAAAGGCATTCATAGCAAACCGGAAGATTATCAATAAAAAAATAATTACCCTTTTTTATTTCTCTTTTACATTCCGAACAATTTATTTTTTTATCCATAGTTCTTCCTTTTTTTTAAAATTAGTTAAACTAAATAAACTTTAATATAGATATTTTAACTTTCTCCTCATTTTTATTTATAAAACCTTTTTATTTACCATTACCGGATAATATTTTATAATGTCTAAAAACCTGCTGCCTGGCCATCTTTTCTATGATCTGAAGCGCCACAATATCCCTGATTTATTTTATGAATCAATTGTGCTCCACCAAATAATGAACTGTCTTTGATGGTGATTTTATGTCCTCTTTTTTTTAAATCCTTTATAACTTCCGCATTTATTCCCTTTTCAAATGCAACTTCCATGCCATTTAATACACACCATCGGGGTGCATCTGATGCTGCTTGAGAATTTTGATGATAATCAATCATTCGAACTAAAATCTGTACCTGCCCCTGTGGTTGCATGGCACCACCCATCACACCGAAACTCATAACTGGTTTGCCTTTTTTAGTGACAAATGCAGGAATAATGGTATGAAAAGGTCTCTTTTCCCCCTCGACCTGATTAGCATGGTTTTTCTTTAGGCTAAAACATGCTCCCCTGCTTTGTAGGCTTATTCCCGTACCGGGAACAACAATTCCTGAACCGAAATCCGTATAATTGGATTGAATGAATGAAACCATCATACCTTCTTCGTCCGCGGTAGTCAGATAAACCGTATCACCTTGTTCTTGTAGAAAACCATGGGGAATTTTTTGTGCTTCTTTTAGATGAATGCACTTTGCCCTCTCAGACAAATAGGATTCATTCAATAAATCGTAATAGTTGATATTCATATAATCCGGATCAGAAATATATTGGTATAAATCCGCAAAAGCTAATTTCATGGCTTCGATTTGTAAATGAATACTGTAGGCAGAATCCAGAGGATATTTTTCAATATTTAAATGAGAAAGAATTCCTAACGTGATCAAAGAAGCAATTCCCTGACCGTTGGGGGGAATTTCATGAACATCAAATCCTTTATAATGTATGGAAATGGGTTCTACCCATTCTGCTTGATGATTCAGCAGGTCGTCTTTAGTAATAAATCCTCCGGTTGATTGAGCATGAGCTGCAATTTTATCAGCCAATCTTCCCCGGTAAAAACTTTTAGTTTTGGTTCGGGCAATTTCCGATAATGTATTAGCCTGATCTATAAAACATATTTTTTCGCCGACTTCCGGTGCCCTCCCCTGAAAGGTAAAATTATTTCTAAAATCTGAAAATTCTTTATATTTACCGATAACTCTTTTCCATAATTTGGCAGTAATGGGAGATACATGAAAGCCTTTTTCTGCATACTTAATTGCCGCTTGGAATAATGTCTCAAAAGGTAATCGCCCAAACTTACTAGACAACTCAAGCCATCCTGATACCGCTCCGGGAACAGTGACTGAATCCCAGCCGGTGATGGGCATTTTTTTATATTTTTTAATAAAATATTCAAAATTCCACGATTTTGGAGATTTTCCTGATGCATTCAATCCATATAATTTTTTGGATTTGTTGTCCCAGATAATGGCAAAAGCATCGCCGCCGATTCCATTATTGGTGCATTCAACCACCGTAAGGGTAATGGCAACAGCAATGGCGGCATCCGCTGCATTACCTCCTTTACGCAAGATTTCAAGTCCGGTCTGTGTTGCTAACGGTTGAGAAGTAGCCACCATGTTCCTTGCAAAAACCGGCATCCGCTGCGAAGAATAGGGAAAATCCCAATTATAATTTGACAATTTATATCACCTCTTTTTAGTTCTCATTTGAAATTCTACTTTCTGATCCTGATGATTTGACCTTGATTTGCTTTCTGCAATTCTACGGGAGAAATCTTAATGAGGGAGTTTTGTGAACCTCCGCCTGAATAAACTACTTCTTTGTCCATGACTTTAGGATCTATTAAAAAGGTAGCTGTATAACCAAAAGAAGGAACTCCTCCACAGATATAACCGGTTTTCTCTAAAATTTCCTGCGGATTGGCCGTTTTCGGTCTTTCAATCCCTAATGCCCTACCAACTTTTTTAGTACTAACCCTATCCTCTCCT
>CAZMLS010000177.1:0-3642 GCA_964567215.1 uncultured Atribacterota bacterium
AAAACCTGCTTAACTGGTAGAAAGGTTGGCCCTCTGAAGGTAATATGAATTTTAATCCGAGATATAATATCCCTATTCCGATAACTCCAAGCAAAAAGCTTAAAAACCGCTGTAGCCAGTTCCCCGGTCGAATCCCGCCAATAGAAGAATCAAATAATAACAGACCATATCCGATACCGGTCAAAGCAGCCACCGAACTGATAGTATCCGGTGATGATTGAAATTGTAATAAAATCACCGGAAATAGCGTAATACAAATTATTTTAAATCTCATATTTCCCGAAATAGAATCGAATTTAATTTTTGAAAATACAAAATAACTTAGACAGAGAACGAGTCCGCCAATTAACCATCCTCCCAGGACGTCAGTGGGAAAATGAACGCCCAGATAGATTCGGGAAAATCCAATTAAAAGAATCAGTAAAATAGAAAGAATACGAATCCAGATTTGTTTTTTTAAATAAGCTATACTCCCCCAGACAACCAGGGATGATTGGGCATGACCGCTGGGGAAACCATATCCGGTTGCATAAACCTTTTGAATCTCTGGTAAAATTTCAAAAGGGCGGGGTTGTTGAAATATCTCTTTTATTCCGGCATTGGCATAAACGGATAATAAAAAGATAATTCCGACTTTTATCCCTAAATAAAAATCAACACACCAGAGAAGGAAAGGAAATAAAATTAAGTAAAATAATTCATCTCCAAGTGATGTAATAGCTCGAAAAAAAGACACCAGCAACGGTGTATCAATTTGTTGAATCATAGTAATAAAATCTAATCCCCACTGAAAAATTGTATCCATTTCAGCACCTTCCTTATAAATGATAATGCTTTATTATATCAAAAATATCCGAAGGATGCTCTTTTTTTAAAAGAACATCCTTCGCTGTGATAGGTGAGGTTTCCTGAAAAACGGGAGATGTTTCTCTGTTTCGGAAAAGAGAAAGCAATTATTGTTTGAATTGGTAAAAGTTTTAGTTCTTTATTTTTATAAAAAGAAGGATTTTTAAAACGTTTAAAGTATATATAATATATGGTTTAATATCGTGAATTTAATATCGTAATCTGTATGAGGGTAACAAGAGAGACCAAACACCCCCAAATTTTCAGGCAATGGGACTATTACCGGACAGAACTCTGGAAAGCTTTATATAAAAAAACGACGGTCTAATTCCTAATTTTTAGAAAAATTTCTTACAGATTGTATTTTAAAAAATCGTATAAATCTCTTGGATATGAATATTTTTTATAGGAGGGAAAATAAATGAATATTTATAAGTATGCCTTGAAATTAGAAAAAGACAGTGAAGATTATTATAAAAAACTGATAAGCAAAACAGATGATGTAGGGCTGCAAACTATACTGAAAATGTTGGTAGATGAAGAAGTTAAACATTTTAACATTGTTGAACAGATGATGAAAACAGATACTTACCCGGAATTAATAGAAACAAACCTCTTAAAAAATGCCAGGAACATCTTTGAGAAAATTAAAGGAAAAAAACTGGAATTTAGCTTTGATTTAACACAGGCAGATTTCTATCGTAAAGCCCAGGAAATTGAAGAAAAGAGTCATCAGCATTATTTAGAGATGAGCGGTAAGGTAGAAGACAAAGCACAAAAAAACCTACTTTTAAAGTTGGCGGAAGAAGAAAAAAAGCACATATTTTTACTGGAAAATCTGGTTGAATTTGTATCCAGGCCCGACACCTGGATTGAGGATGCAGAATTTAATCATTTGGATGAATATTAAAGCAAAGATTATAAAGTAATATTCTATAAGTTAGAAGTAAATGAGTTTAATTATTCTTGTTGATAAGTAAAATTGATTCAATTTTCAAAAACAAAGTTTTGATCTTTTCAATGTATAATAAAGTGATTAATGACATTGTTGTTATTTATCGCTTTATTATACAACAGGAGAAGGTGTATTGTCGTATATGATTCAATCGTCAAAACGGGTTTTAACCTCACAATAACTATTAAAGAAAGAAGAAAGCGACCAACAAGAATTTGATCTCTTTTAGAGGCCTCATAAAACCATTTGCTTAGCGGGTTGGTTGTTTGCTTGTGTATTATTTTTAATTAGAATTGATTGATTTAACTAAAAAAAGCTAAAAGAATATCTATGTACGATTTTTTCCAAAAGCATCATAAAAGACTCGTTCAACCAATAGTTCGCTCTCGTTTCTTGGCTTTTTTACTTCATCAGGGTAACCCAGGGCAATAATAGACAGGACGTTTACATTTTCCGGGATATTAAATATTCCCCTGATATATTCTTCGGCAGTTTTGGACTCTGAATGCTTTCTTTTTCTAATTTGAATCCAGCAACTTCCTAAATCTAAATAATGCGCGGCTAACATGATAAAAGTAGATGCAATGGAAGTATCTTCAATCCAGACATCTGATTGATTTTGGTCTGCCGTAACGACGATTGCCAAAGGAGCATCCGATAAGAAGGCAGAGCCGTGCATTTTAGATAAAGATAATCGAGACAATATTTTTTCATCTTCAACAACAATAAATTGCCAGGGATAGTTGGCATGGGAAGATGGAGATAAGAGCGCCGCTTGTACTATTTTGTTAATTTTCTCATATTCAACTTTCTTATTTTTAAATTTCCTGATGCTTCTCCGTCTTTTCATCAATGTCAATAAATCGTTATTCATCTCATATGACTCCTTTTTTAGTGTTTTTCATCTTTTTAATTAATGTATTCGATTTGTTTTTCTATTATATTCAAGATTATTCTGTGGTATCATTTCTAATCATATTTAAATTCTACCAAAAAATGGCAAGTTAAGCTATAATAAAATCATCATAATATGCATTTGATATATAAATATGTTTTGTATATTTTTACTAGAAAGGATGTTTTCAAAATTGTCAACAGTAACTTCTGCTGTCCGGTTCCAACAGGATTTAATGAATTGGTATCAAATTAACCATCGCTCATTACCCTGGAGAGAAACAAAAAATCCATACTATATTTGGATTTCTGAAATTATGTTACAACAGACTCAGGTTAAAACCGTTTATCACTATTTCCTGCGATTTATTGAAAGATTTCCTACAGTCGAAACTCTGGCTGATGCTTCAACTGAGCAGGTAATGAAGTATTGGGAAGGTCTTGGCTATTATAATCGGGCAGTAAAACTCCATCAGACTGCCCAAATAATAAAGAATAAATTTCGAGGTTGCTTTCCCGAAAATTATCTACAACTTCTTGATTTGCCGGGTATCGGCGCTTATACTGCCGGCGCTATTGCCAGTTTTGCTTTTAATATATCGGAACCGGCCATAGACGGAAATGTATCCCGTGTTATCAGTCGAATTTTTCTTATTACCGAAGATAACAAAAAAACCGCAACCAAACAAAAAATAAGAAAGTTTGTTTTGAAAATTATGTCGCGAAAAGATGTTGGTGTTTTTAACCAGGCAATCATGGAGCTTGGTGCTACAATCTGTACTCCACGAAAGCCTGCATGCGCACTTTGTCCTGTTTATAGTGTCTGTAAGGCTTTTGAGTATAACAAGCAGGATATAATTCCCAATAGAGGAAAGAAAGTCAAATCTAAGAAGATTGACATGGAAATGGCTCTTTTATTAAAGGAGAATAAAATATTGCTTGTCAAA
>CAZMLS010000178.1:0-3601 GCA_964567215.1 uncultured Atribacterota bacterium
TATGTTCAGCTATCGGTATGTCTTTTTTGCTGGAAAATTTTGCCATTGTAGTATTTGGCGGCAGGCCAAAGGCATTTTTTCGACCGGAAATATTTACTAAAATGTACACAATATTTAATGTCCGTATTCATAGTGTTTCAATTGTTACTCCGGTTATAGCTATTTTGGCTTTATTGGTATTAACCTATATAATTCATCGTACAAAAATTGGATTGGCTATGAGGGCAATTTCCCGTGATTTTGACACAGCTAATCTAATGGGTATAAATATCAACAAGACAATCGCGTTTACTTTTGCTATTGGTTCCGGCCTGGCAGCGATTGGTGCAATATTGTGGGCTTTACGTTATCCTCAAATATATCCTTATATGGGAATTTTCCCTGGATGGAGGGCTTTTGCAGCCGCCATTATGGGAGGAATTGGTAGTATCCGCGGAGCAACTTTGGGAGGCTTTTTAGTTGGATTATTGTCTATTATGATAGTGGTTTTTTTACCTGCTTTAGCAGGGTATAAGGATGCTTTTATATTTATTGGGGTAATAATTGTATTGTCGTTTAAACCAAAAGGTTTATTTGGGGAAGAATAGGTGAATTAAAAATATGAAAAAAAATATTCTATATTTCTTATTAAATATTTCTATTATTCTACTGATTATAATTTTTGTCATTACCGCAAATAGAAATTTTGATTCTTATATAATCAGGATATTAAACTTATGTGCCATCTATATTATTTTAGGAGTCAGTCTTAATTTAATAAATGGTTTTACAGGTCAATTTTCTCTCGGTCATGCCGGATTTATGTCCATCGGAGCTTATATGTCTGCGCTTTTATATATGTCTCCGGAATTGAAAGAAGTAAATTTTTTTATCACTCCACTTATCTGGCCCCTTAGCGTTATTCAGATTCCCTTTGTTTTTTCTCTTATTATTGCTGGTTTAGTATCAGCAGGAGTAGGTTTTTTAATAGGCATTCCCTGTCTTAGATTAAAGGGAGATTATCTTGCAATTGTTACCTTTGGGTTTTCTGAAATAATCCGAGTTATATTTAATAATTTACAAAATGTTACTAATGGTCCAATAGGCTTAAAAGGTTTACCAACCCACACTAACTTATGGTGGAGTTTTGGTATTGCAATATTGACAGTATTAGTTGTTAAGAATTTGATAAACAGTAGCTATGGACGAGCATTAAAATCTATCAGGGAAAATGAAACTGCTGCTGAAGCGATGGGAGTGAATCTTTTTTTTCACAAGTCATTAGCTTTTGCGATTGGAGCTTTTTTTGCTGGTTTAGGGGGAGCCTTATTAGGTAGTTTTATTATGACTATTGATCCAAACACATTTAGCTTTTTATTGACTTTTCAATTGATTGTTATCGTTGTTGTTGGAGGGCTTGGAAGTATTACTGGAACCGTTATTTCAGCAATTATTATCACTGTATTAATGGAAGTACTAAGATCTGTAGAATCACCAATGAATATTTTTGGTTTGCATGTACCGGGTATTCCAGGGATGCGTATGCTGGTTTTTGCTATTTTGCTAATGACGGTTGTATTATTTTTTAAAAAAGGACTAATGGGGATGAAGGAGTGGTCTTGGGATGGTCTTTTAAAAAAATATTTCCCAGACAATGAGAGATAGAGGAGGGAAATTGAAAATATGAGTATTTTAAAAACAGATAATATTACCATGCAGTTTGGTGGATTGACGGCGGTTTCTAACTTTATTATTGAAGCAAAAGAGGGAGAATTAGTAGGATTAATTGGTCCTAATGGGGCGGGTAAAACTACCATCTTTAATATGTTAACCGGTACATATAAACCAACCAAAGGAAAGATTTATTTTTACGATAAGGAAATTAGCGGGAAAGGAATAGATCGAATCACCTCTTTAGGCATTGCGCGAACTTTCCAAAACATTCGTCTATTTTCTGACCTGAGTGTTTTAGATAATGTGAAAGTTGGAGCCCATGTTCATATGAAATCATCAGTGTGGAAAACCATTGCTCGTTGGCCATCTTATCTATATGAAGAAGAAAATATTCATGAGCGAGCAATTAGCTTATTAAAAGTAGTTCACCTGGAAAATTTAAAGGATGATTTGGCAGGAAGTTTGCCTTATGGAGAACAGAGAAGATTGGAGATAGCTAGAGCATTGGCAACTTCTCCAAAATTATTGCTTTTAGATGAACCGGCTGCTGGAATGAATCCTCAAGAAAGCAAAGATTTAATGGAATTTATTATAGAAATACAGAACAGATTTAAATTAACCATTATATTAATTGAACATGACATGAAAGTAGTTATGGGGATATGTAAAAGAATAATAGTTTTGGATTATGGAATTACTATTGCAGAAGGGAATCCGATAGAAATTCAAAATAATCCTGAAGTAATTAAGGCTTATTTAGGAGTGGAGGCAACATATGCTTAAGGTCAATGATTTGAATGTTTACTATGGTGGAATCCACGCATTAAAGGGTATTTCTCTCAAAGTACCCAAAGGAAATGTTGTAACTTTAATAGGGGCTAACGGTGCAGGAAAGAGTACTACTCTTAGGGCTATTTGTAGGTTGGTCAAATCAAAAAAAGGAGAAATTATTTTAAATAATGAAAATATTTCCAACAAAGCTACTGATGAGATTGTAAAAATGGGAATTGCCATGGTTCCGGAGGGAAGGAAAATATTTCCTAATCTGACAGTTCAAGAAAATTTAGATATTGGTGCCTTTGTTCGAACCGATAAGGAGAAAATCTCTCATGATCAGGAGTGGGTTTGCGAATTATTTCCCCGATTAAAGGAGAGACTTTGGCAAAAAGGGGAAACCTTATCGGGAGGAGAACAGCAAATGCTGGCAATTGCTCGTGGGCTTATGTCTCGTCCTAAATTTTTAATGTTGGATGAACCTTCATTAGGGTTAGCACCTTTATTAGTAAAAGAAATATTTGATATTATCAAACGAATTCATCAAGAAGGGATGACGGTATTATTGGTTGAACAAAATGCTTTTGCCGCATTAAAAATTGCAAATTATGCCTATGTATTAGAAACCGGCACGGTTGTTCTGCAGGGAACAGGAGAAGAACTTCTCCGGGACGATAGGGTAAGGAAGGCTTATCTGGGAGAATAATATTACTAATTGCAACTTAAAATAAACAAAATGATAATCAGGAGCACAATTTATTGTGCTCCTGCAACAATTTTTTTAAAAACCAATTTTATTATTTAATAGTGATTAACCAGGAAGTTTTTCGTAGATATTGGCTGTTTTTATCATGAGCAGTAATGCTGACAATATAAGATTTTTTAATTAAAGGTTTTAAAGGATCAGGGGTAAAAGAAATTTCTCGATTTTTTAAATTAAAATCGAATTTTACTTTTGCCCCTCCTAATTTCATGTTCAGAGTTTTTGTATTGTAATCATCCCCTTCTAAAATTGCCCCTATTTTAACAAATTGGTTGCTTTCTATTATTCCATCATAGGGGAAGATTTGAGAGACATTAAGAGGGAGTTGATTCAATATCTGAATTAAAGAATTAAGTGAATTTTGACCAAAAATAATTTGCCTGTTTAAAGAAAATAGTTTAAAGTCAGTAT
>CAZMLS010000179.1:0-2356 GCA_964567215.1 uncultured Atribacterota bacterium
CACCAGGAGACGAAAGAAATTCTAAAAGAAACCCTGGAAACTTTAGGTTTAGTCGGTTTCGAGAATAGAATTACGCATAACCTCTCTTATGGCGAAAAAAGATTAGTTTCATTAGCGACAGTATGGGCCATGCAGCCGGAGGTTCTGTTGCTTGATGAACCGATAGTCTGGCTTGATGAAAAAACGATTGGAAAAGTAGAGCAAATTTTAAAGTCCAATCAGAATCTATCTTATATCATTATCTCCCATGATAAAAAATTTTTAAAAAATACTACTGATAGTATTTATTTGATGGATAATGGAGAGATAATAAAAATATAGAGCAAGTCAATTATTTTTTCAGTCCCTTAAATTCTTTTCTTGCTAATAATAAAATTCTTATTTAATTTTTAAGTCCTCTTTGCTATAATAAAATTGTTTCTATTTCTTTATCGATATAATTATTATATGTTCATAAAATGTTAAGAAGAGAAAGAGAGGGGGAAAGATGAAAATTGGAATATTAGGAATGCCTTTAACCGGAAAAACGACGTTATTCAATCTATTAACAGGTCAGCAAAAAGAAGTGTCATCATTTTCTACAAAAGGAACAAAAAATATCGGAGTAGCCAAAGTCCATGACCAGAGAATAGATTATCTAAGTTCCCTTTTTCATCCTAAAAAAACCACTTACGCGACGATCGAATTAATTGATATTGCTGGTATTTCCCCTGATTTGCCTTCCAAGGAAAAATCAGAAATATTCAGCTTAGTGCAAGATGCAGAAGCATTGTTGTTCGCCATCAGGTTATTTGAAGACCCGGCTGTAGCCGGAGAAAAAAATCCCATCACCCAGATTGAAAACCTGAGATATGAACTTTTACTAAGAGATCTGGAGGTTGTTGAAAATCGTTTGGAACGTTTGGCGCGAACGAAAAGAAAATTAAGTCATGAAGAGTTGTCTGAAACAGAAATATTGAAAAAATGTAATGAGGGATTGAGTGAAGATAAATTTTTACTAAAATTAGATTTTAACGAAGATGAGATCAAAAAATTAAGCGGATTTAGTTTTTACACTTTAAAACCTATTATTATTGCTCTGAATCTTAGTGAAGAACAATTTCGGGCAGACACATTTTCCGGAAAAGAAGAATTGGAAAAAATTATTCAAGAAAATGAAATGACCAGTATCAATATTTGTGGGAAAATGGAGATGGAAATCAATCAATTGGAAGAAGAAGAAAGAAAGATGTTTTTAGAGGATTTGGGGCTTAAAGAATCCGGAATTGAAAGATTGTCCCGGGTATGTTACAAGTATTTAGGACTCATTTCTTTCTTTACTGTTGGAGAAGATGAAGTGAAAGCATGGACCATTAAAAAGAATACCATTGCCAAAAAAGCTGCCGGAAAAGTTCATTCTGATATCGAAAGAGGATTTATACGTGCAGAAATTGTAAAATATCAGCATATGGTTGAACTGGGTGACATGCATAAAATAAAGGAAAAAGGATTACTAAAGGTAGAAGGGAAAGAAGCGATTATTGAAGACGGAGATATTATCAATTTCCGATTTAATGTTTAGTAAATATTTTAACAATGAATCTTTCTCTCTTTTATGAAATACATAATACAAATTAATCGTTAGTATTAAATGCAAGTTTTGAGTTCATAGTTTTTAGTTAATAGTTGCAAGATACAAGATGCAAGATTATTCAATTGACCAATTAGTTAACTAATTAAATGAGTAGACCTTGTGTCTACCATCCGTAGGACAGGCGTCCCGCCGGTCTATTTCTTCACTACAGCATGTCGTTTTTCTACCCTATAAGGGTGTATAGCAATACGTTCTTATTTTTCTCTCTATAAATTGTAACTTGCGAGCTGTAACTTGTAACCTATATTTTAACTTGCAAACTGGAGAACCGGGTAACTAATTTGATTTCTTGTTCCCTTAACGCGATACTCAATACTCGATGCTAATTTAAAAGTTGATAAAAGTATTTTTTTATATTACAATCACTACTAAAATAGTGGTAATTGTAATAATTAAGTGAGGTGATTTTATGAGACTCTCTACCAGGTCGAGGTATGGTACAAGGTTGATGCTGGAATTAGCCTTAAATTTTAGCAAAGGGACTATCTTTTTAAAGGATATTGCCGAAAAAGAAGAGATTTCCGAAAAATATTTAAGCCATCTGGTTATACCTCTTAAAGCAAGCGGGTTGATAAGCTCCTCTCGAGGAGCCCATGGAGGATACATGTTAGCCAAGGCGCCTTCTCAAATAACTCTCAAAGAGATTGTGCAAACGCTTGAAGGAAACATAAGTTGTGTAGAATGCGTAAAAAACCCTTCCGTTTGTCCCAGAGTGTCCAAATG
>CAZMLS010000179.1:2456-3564 GCA_964567215.1 uncultured Atribacterota bacterium
GTGGAAAATAAATATGGCAATATTTGAAGATTTTGAAAAAATAGACATTCGAGTCGGTAAAATAATAGAAGTAGAAGATTTTCCTGAAGCAAGAAAACCTTCTTATAAAATAAAAGTTGATTTTGGAGAATTAGGTACAAAGGTTTCGTCTGCTCAATTAACTAAATTATATTCTAAAACAGATTTGCTTAATCGGCAGATTATTGCAGTGGTAAATTTCCCTCCCAGAAGAATTGCAGGATTTAAATCAGAAATATTAATTTTGGGAGTTATGAAAGAAGAAGGAGAAGTGATTTTACTTCAGCCGGACCGGGAAGCTCCCCTGGGTTATAAAATAGGATAGAAAAAAAATAAAATGAATGATTTAAAAGTTAATCAAATAGCAGAATTAATTAAAAATTCAAAAAATGCCGTTGTTTTAACCGGAGCAGGAGTGAGCACCGGTTCGGGAATTCCTGATTTTAGAACACCCGGCAAGGGGTTATGGGAAAAAGTAAACCCTTATGAGGTCACCTCCATAAATGCCTTTTATGAAAATCCTCAACGGTTTTACTATTTTTATCGACCCCGGATTGAAATGTTATCTAGGGTTTCACCAAACTCTGCGCATAAATCTATTGCTCAACTGGAAGAAATGGGATTTGTAAAATATCTTATCACCCAGAACATTGATCATTTGCATCGAAAAGCCGGATCAAAAAAAATTATTAAGGTTCACGGTACTTTAGATGAAGCCATTTGTACAAAATGCAAAAAAATAATTTCTTCAACTAAATTATTAGAAAAGCTAAATGTAAATCAGGAAGGAATACCTCGTTGTGATTGCGGGGGTGTATTTAAGCCCAATGTGGTTCTTTTTGGAGAAATGCTACCCTATCTGGATGAAGCCATTAATATTTCCTGCAATGCAGACCTGATGTTGGTTGTCGGTTCATCCCTTCAAGTATCTCCTGTTAACCTATTACCTCAATATTGCCTTGAAAACGGCGGAAAATTAATTATTATAAATTTAATGTCTACCCATTTTGATAATTTAGCAGTGGTAACCGTAAAAAATGACGTATGCTTTTTCTTGCCTGAGGTGGTAAAAGCATTAAAAGAAAATTAA
>CAZMLS010000180.1:0-2039 GCA_964567215.1 uncultured Atribacterota bacterium
TGCTTACTCCTGGTAGGTATGTTGGCTTGCCGGACAATGAAGATGATTTTGATTTCAAAGAACGCTTCACTAAACTTAAGCTTGAGATTGAAGAACAACTTAAAGAAGAGGAAAAGTTGAATGTCTTGATTACTGAGAATTTGGGGAAGGTGAAAGTTAATGACTAAGAAAAACAATCAATTGACCGTAAAAGGTGCAGATATCAGGATTATTATCGGTAAGCAACAAGATTACATCTCATTAACTGATATTGCGCGATACAAAAAAAGGGAGCGCACAGATGATTTGATTCGCAATTGGATACGCAACCGAAATACGGTTGAGTTTATTGGAATCTGGGAGCAGTTAAACAATCCAGATTTTAAACCCGTCGAATTCGACGGGTTTAGAAAAAAAGCAGGATTAAATAGTTTTACTCTTACGCCAAAACAATGGATAGAAAAAACCAACGCCATTGGAATTGTTTCCAAGGCGGGACGTTACGGGGGTACTTATGCCCATAAAGATATTGCTTTTGAGTTTGCCACCTGGATTTCTGTAGAGTTTAAGCTTTATCTGATAAAAGAATTCCAAAGACTTAAAGATGAAGAAAGAAAGCAGCTCGGCTGGGATATCCGCCGTAATCTTACCAAGATCAACTATCGCATTCATACCGATGCCATCAAGGAAAACCTAATCCCAATCACCCTAAACAAACAACAGATCAGCTATGTTTACGCTTCTGAAGCCGACATTCTTAATATGGCACTGTTTGGCAAAACTGCCGCTCAGTGGCGGGCAGAAAATCCTGATGAAACAGGCAATATTCGCGATTTTGCCAACGTCTCACAGCTGGTCTGTCTATCCAATCTGGAAAACCTGAATGCGGTGTTTATTAATGAGGGGCTGGAGCAGGCCGAACGCCTAACACGTTTAAATCAGATTGCTATTCAGCAGATGAGGATATTGGTGGAGGGTAGAACTACCAGGAAGTTGGAGATGAAGTGATGAGAGAGTGGAAGGGATAGTTTAATGAATAACATGGAGTTATTTAAGCTTGTTAATAAAGCACTTGAAAGAGTATACAAACATCATGAGTATCTGATAAAAAATCAAGTTCATGAACGTAGCATTGTCTTTTGGTTTGGCGTATATCTTCAAGAGTTGTTACAGCATAAAGAAAAAGAATATGCGGAGTATAATTTAGATTTTGAGTATAATAAAGATCATAGTAATCCAAAAAGGACAAAAAATTTTCCACACGGTACTTATCCGGATATTATTTTGCATAAACGTGATAGTAATGAGCATAATTTACTCATCATTGAGTTTAAAACATGGTGGAGCCCAGATAATAGTATTGACTTAAGGAAATTAAGAGACTTTACAGACTCTGATGGAAAATATAAATACAAATGCGGGCTATCTATTATTTTGGAAAAAGATGAACCAAATATCACAGTATTACAAGAGGGAGAAATTATTAATAATGAGTAAGTGGAAGAAATGTAAGCTGGGGGAAGTGATTACACTTAATTACGGGAAATCATTACCCGCTAAAAAAAGAAGTGGTGGTGATATTCCTGTTTATAGTTCTGCTGGTTTAACTGGATGGCATGATAAAGCCTTAGTTGATTCCAAAGGTCTAATAATTGGTAGAAAGGGTACAATTGGGAAGGTTTATAAATCAGAAAACCCATTTTATGCCATTGATACCTCATATTATGTTTTGCCAAATAACGATGTGTATGATTTTGATTTTTTATTCTTTTTACTTGGTTCGATTAGGTTAGATGAGTTAAATGAAGATAGTGCTGTTCCAGGGCTAAATAGAAATACGGCATATTCCCAAGATATTTTTCTTCCTTCTCTCCCCGAGCAGCGCGCCATCGCTTCTATTCTTTCCAGTCTGGACGACAAGATAGACCTGCACTACCGCCAGAATAGGACACTCGAAGCAATGGCAGAAACGCTGTTCAGACAGTGGTTTATAGAAGAAGCAAAGGAAGATTGGGAGGAAAAGCCGTTAGATGAAATTGCAGATTATTTAAATGGTTTGG
>CAZMLS010000180.1:2139-3523 GCA_964567215.1 uncultured Atribacterota bacterium
GAAGATTGGGAGGAAAAGCCGTTAGATGAAATTGCAGATTATTTAAATGGTTTGGCTTGTCAGAAATTTCCATTTGAAAATGATGTTGATAGATTACCTGTTCTTAAAATTAAAGAATTAAGAAATGGTTTTACTGAAAATTCAGATTGGGTAACTTCTAAGGTGTTGGAACAATACATAGTTAAAAATGGTGATGTTATATTTTCTTGGTCAGGGAGTTTATTAGTTAAAATTTGGAATGGTAAAAATTGTGTTTTAAATCAACATCTTTTTAAAGTAACATCTGAAAAGTATCCTAAATGGTTTTATTATTTTTGGACTAAACACCATTTGCAAAAATTTATTTCAATTGCTGAAAGCAAAGCAACTACAATGGGTCATATTAAGAGAGGCGATTTACACGTAGTAATGGTTTTGATTCCATCCAAGGAAGAAACAGAGGAAATGGGAATTATAATGGATCCTATTGTTGAAAAATTGATTAAGAATACCAAACAAATCTGTACATTAGAGCAACTGCGAGATACGTTGTTGCCGAAGTTGATGAGTGGTGTGGTACGGATGAAAATATGAAATGTAATCCAAAAATCCATAATCGTCGTTCCATTCGATTAAAAGGATATGATTATTTACAGGAGGGATTATATTTCATTACCATTTGTACACAAAATCGGGTGTGTTTGTTTGGGAAAATCGAAAATGGGGAAATGATTTTGAACGATAAAGGCATGATGATAAAAAATATATGGCATGAAATACCGGTTTATTATCATGAATTTAATGTTCATGAATTTGTTGTTATGCCGAATCATGTTCATGGAATCATTCAAATTATATCCAATTCCAAATCCGTAGGGGCAGGCCCCTGTGCCTGCCCTATCAATGAATGGAAACAAATAATAGGGCAACCACAGGGGGTTTACGATGTCATTATCCGATATTGTACATCGGTTTAAAACATTAACCACAAAACGATATACGGATGGTGTTAAGAATAATAATTGGCCACGGTTTGACAAAAGATTATGGCAGCGTAATTATTATGAACATATTATCCGTAATGAAAAAACCTATTATCAGATATCAGAATATATAGAAACCAATCCCTTGAAATGGAAGAATGATAAATATTATGAATAAAATAACAGAAAGTGCAATAAAAAAACTAGCTATAGAACTTCTCGAACATCAAGGTTACCAATATCTCTACGGTCCAGACATTGCCCCCGATGGCAATAGATTGGAAAGAGAATCTTTTGAAGATGTACTTTTATCGGAGCAATTGCAAACGGCTGTTGGTAGAATAAACCCTAATATTCCTGCAGATGCACGGGAGAATGCCATTAAGCAGATACAGCGTTTGAACTCACCTGAACTGATTGCA
>CAZMLS010000181.1:0-3521 GCA_964567215.1 uncultured Atribacterota bacterium
TCTTTCTTTGTTTTTCCCCGACCGCTAGACCATTTATTCTCGTATTCTGTTTTTTCCTTACTAAATACTAAATACTAATTTTGCTTGACAAAATACACAATAATATGTAGACTATACTACAGTAAATATCATATAAAAATAAGGAGCTCTAATCAACCGTGACCTTTATTAAAAGAAAAATATTACCCCAAATTAACAATTTTTTAAATTACAAAGAAGCTATAGTTATCTATGGTGCAAGACAGGTGGGGAAAACCACAATAATGAAGATGCTCATTAAAGAGCTAAAAACCACTAACAAAATTCCCGAGGAAGCTGTATTCTATATTGATTTAGAAGATCTGGAGATGTTGGAATTGTGCAATCAAGGCGTTGATTATTTAATTAGATATATAGAGGCAAGAACTTCCTATAATTCAAATTCCTCTGCCGTTTCTTCTAATTCCCAGGGAAAAATCTACCTGTTTATTGACGAGATACAATATCTTAATAATGCTTCAAATTTCATAAAACTTATGGTGGACAATCATTCAAATAGATTTAAGCTTATTGTATCAGGCTCATCTGTGCTTGACATTAAATCAAAAATTAAGCAATCCTTAGTGGGGAGAATTGTTACTTTTGAAGTTTTAGGTTTAGATTTTGAGGAATTTCTATGGTTTAAAAAGAAAAAATATCATCTGGATAAAGTCGTGGATACAGAGAAAAAAACACAAAAAGAGTTAAAGCAATTATTTGAAGAATTTATAATTTTTGGTGCTTATCCTAGAGTTGCCTTGATTTCCAATCTAAACAATAAAAAATATTACCTAAAGGAGCTTATTCAAACTTATATCAAAAAAGATATTAGAGATATAGGGAAAATAAGGAACATTATGAAATTCAATAACTTTTTGAGAATTTTGGCAGACCAAGCCGGGAATTTGATCAACATTGATGAGCTTGCTTCTAGTATAGGTATAGCAAGAGAGACAGTTTATGATTATCTTTTCCTGCTGGAAAGCACTTATATTGCCAGAAGAGTACCCCCTTTTTTTAAAAATTTAAGAAGCGAACTTACCAAAATGCCAAAAATATACTTTGAAGACACTGGAATTTTAAATTATCTAAAATATACCGATATTGTAGAAAAGGTGAGTGGGGAACTCTTTGAAAATTGTATTTACACTGAGTTAAAGAAAACTGTTGGTTTAGACATTTTAAGATACTGGAGAACTCAGTCAAAACAAGAGATAGATTTTGTCATACAGCACCGGAAACAAATTTTTACCCTGGAGGTGAAAAAAATCTACTCCGGGCAGAAAACCACAAGCCTAGACTATTTTTCTCAAAAATATCCAAATTCTAAAAGTTTTATAATCACCTTGGAGAAAAGAAGAGAAGTAAAAGAGAATATATCTTTGCTCTATCCCTGGGAAATATTTTCTTTCATTGTAATGAAGTGAAAGGACTGAATTCTTTCCTGTTGTTCCTCGACTGCTAGACTATTTATTCTCGTATTCTGTTTTTTCCTTACTAAATACTAAATACTAAATACTAACGACTAACGACTATTTTGACTGGCAGATCGTCTGACCGGGTGGCTGGTAGATTGAATAATCTCGTATTTTGGTCTTGCATTTTTCTCAACTGAAAACCGATAACTGAAAACCATCTTTTCATCTTGCATTTCCCGCCCACACTATAACTATCCGCTAAATCCCCAATACCAACAAATTCAAAGGGATAAAATATACCTCTCCAAAATCATAACTCTTTTTACCAATAAAATCTTTAGTTACCACTAATCCCTTCTGACACCTCTTTCCCTTCGCCTTCATAAAATTCCCCATCACCGTTGGAACTTTTTCTCTAACAAAATTTCGGTATTTAACTTCTATTGGAAAGATCTCATTCCCCCTCTTCAGCACAAAATCTATCTCTGCGCCATCATAAGTACGGTAAAAAAAGAACTGCATGGATTCGCCGAATAAATAAGAATTTACTTTCTTTAAAATATTAAAGGTCATATTTTCTACTAAATGTCCAATCTCATTCGGATTGCCCGGTAAATTAACCAGGCCAATACATGCATTGCGAAATCCTGTATCTAAAAAATAAACCTTTCTATTTTTTCTTACTGCCTTTCTCTGATTTTCAAAATAGGGTTGCAGGAGTTCAATGACATAAGTTTTTTCCAAAATATTTAAAAAATTCTTTAAAGTAGGGAAGGATACCTTTAAATTTCCACACAGCTCCTCAAGATTAACCAAACTACCTATTTGATAAGCAAGAAGCTCCATTAAGCCGGAAAAAGCTAAATGTTTTCCTATCTTTAGTGTCGCGATAATATCCTTTTCTATATAGACCTGTTTTATATCCCTTAATATCATTTCTGCTTTTAATTTATCTTTCTTTGCTACCCCCGGATAACCACCCCTTAAGAGATATTTATTAAATTGAATCACCACATCATCTTTATAGAAATCTAAATCAGAAGATACTTTCTTCAATCTCTCATAATCATAATCTGTATTTTTCTTATCATCTTTGTAACCTGCAAAGTACTGAAGAAAATCATCCACTTCACTTTCTGCTTCCGGCAAGAATTTGGCTAAAGTCTCTGAACCTCTTAAAGTTAAAATCTCCTGGAAAGTAAGAGAGTGGAGGTGAAAATTTATAACTCTGCCCAATAAAGACTCACTGACGCCCTTGCTTAATTCCAAACTTGATGAGCCGGTAATTATAAATTTATAATCCTTATTTGAATCATAATATATCTTTAAAATCTCAAGCATTAAAGGTGCTTTTTGAATTTCATCAAAGAATATAAAAAGCCTGTCTTTTTCCGTTCCTCTACTTTGTTGTCGGATAAAATTAAATACTGATTTTGGGTCTCCTAAAACCAGATTTCGTAAATCTCGATCATCAAAAGAAAAGTAAAAGATATCTTCCGGGTGCACTTTTGCTTTATGAATCAAGTCATAGATTATCTGTTGAACCAAGGTAGTTTTGCCTACCTGGCGAGCACCCTTAATAACAACGATTTCTGGTTCATCTATCCAATTTAAAATTAATGGTTGAATTCTTCGTGGAGCGAGCCCGCTAAGCCGCCATCCTGCCTGAATTCGCCAAGGGTTTTGGAGTGAAAAGATATTTTGCATCAAAATTTCCTCCTAAAATAATAAATAATCAAATATTATATATATTAATTACCGTAATATATTGAACTACGATTAAATTATATACGGTTATAAATAAAATAACAAATCTTTTTACCTCACATCATTCCTATGGCAGGCCCACCTGTCTACTTCTGAAATATAGGAGGCGGATTCATCCGCCCCGAAAAGACGGGCTGGATAAATCCAACCCCTACATTTGTATAAGGGAAAATGAGGACCTGAAAAAAGGGGACAAATTCTTTATTAACGACCTGCAATCTCGTAAACTTGACACGATAATAAGAACGATATATAATCTTACCAAAGAGGTGCATAAAATATGAGAACTAAAAGAAAATTAAGTATAACGATTGATTA
>CAZMLS010000182.1:0-3405 GCA_964567215.1 uncultured Atribacterota bacterium
ATGAATACAACCAGGTAGTGCTGGAATTTAGTGCCACAGCCTCTGTTCCGTTAATACAGATCGAAGAATTTGCCTCTTTAGTTCCTGATAAAATTTGTGGAGAAATATTTGTTGGAGTAATAACTTCATTCAATGTCGGTACATCTGGTGCTATACTATCTAAAACAATATCAGCTGTTACTGCCAAACTTTCATTGCCTGCGGTATCTCTGGAAGTGATAGAAATGTCATTTTTGCCTTCAGACAAATTAAAACTAAATAACCAGGCAGTATTTGAGCTTATTGCCACAGCCTCTGTTCCGTTAATCCAAATACTGCTATTAGATTCTTTAGCTCCCGATAAAACTTGATTGGATATATTGGTGGGAGAAGTTATGGCACCTAAAGTAGGTTTGCTGGGAGGGGTGACATCATTTACATTTATTTTCCATTGCACATCATCTGATAATGCCCCATCACTTATTATTACTTTTACTGTTTTTTGCCCGGAATTTCCGATATCAGTAGAATAAGTCCAATTATTCACAAAAATGCTGCCGCTTGCCGGCGTAACAGAAGAATTTGAAACCAGTGAACCATTTAAGTACCATTTATAGTTTAATATAGTGTTAAAATCAACATCTTCGGCCTGAATTTCAAACCTTACAGAATCCCCCTCATTAATATTAACATTCAGATTCCCAGGAAAATAAGAAAGAATTTGTGGAGAACCATTCATGTTGGAAACTTCAATTTCAAAATCCTGAGGAGTACTTTTCCTGCCATCAGAAATTTCCACTACTACCCGATGAATTCCAACCTGGTTATTAGTGGGTAACCAATCTATTAAACCATTCTCACTGATAATACTCATCCCCTCCGGGAAGAGACCAAGTGAATAATAAATAGTATCTCCATTTGGATCATTGGCTTTTACCTGATATGAATACAGATTGCCTTCTATGGCAGTAATAACAGGTTCAGAAAGTATAACTGGTGCTTTGTTTATAAAAGGAAATAATTCTTCCAAGCTTTGGCATCCTCCTATAAATATCGTTACAATTAATACAATTAATAACACAAATAATTTCTCCATTTCTTACTACATTCCTTTCTTCAAATATATTTCGAACGTTTGTAAGGCAATTAAGGTCTACCTCTATGTTTCTTCATTTCATCATCATATAGTTCTACGGATATTCTTTAAATAATAATATGGAATAGTTCGGTTATTATCTGCTTAATTATTAATTCATTTGTTTGTTTAATTATTTATATTTTATTCTGTTTTCCAAAAGATCCTTTCCGGATTATCATGATAAATCATCCTTAGTGTTTCATCATCAAGATGAAGTCCTTTGTATACTTTATCAGGATCAGTATTCGCCCGGGCTTTTTTACTCATCATATTATAAATTGAAGGAGGTAAGGTAAACTCTTCTTTCTCCAACATATCAAAATAACTTAAAGTGATATCATCAAGATAACTCCTGCTTTTTGCACGATAGGTAGTAATTACAATATCTGTTCCAAAGGAAATGCGGTCACTATATTTTATCATAAATTCTCGAAAGCCTTCCGCATTATAAGAAATCCTATTAAACCCCGCCACTTGAAAATCCGGGTGCCCGAAACTTATATCTGTGTAAAGATTGGGGTAGGTATCCAGTAATCTACTTAATAGGGTAAGATTCCTCGAAGTTAAAGCAAAATGAGGAGCAACAACGACTAAATCAGGAAAAGCCTGTAAAACTCTTTCAAATTCGACCAGGAAACGGCCACTATTTATATGATAAAGAATGGGAATTTCCTTTTCTTCACAATATCGATACACTTCCATCATCCCCGGATCATCTAAAGGTAGATTGAAAAAATGATCGTAAAAATAACCATGACCATTATACAATTTCAGACCTCTTGCTCCGGTTTCCATGCAAGCTTTTAATTTTTCCAATTTATCTTCGTCATGGGGATTAATGGTACATAAAGCTAAAAACTTATCTGGATATTTTTTACTTATATTGATTATTTCTTCATTATTCATATCATATTCGGTGTACCCATAATCCGGATTAAGGTAGAAAGTAAATTTAGAGGTTCCCAAAAACACCATTTTCTCTATTTGGCAATCCTCCATTACTTTTAGCAAAAGAGGGATATTGTCCATTGACTGAATATGCTCATGAGCATTGATAATATTAAATTTTGCCCTTCTTTCCCTGGTATCAGAATCCATTTCAGCAATAATAGACGAAGGTTGCTTGTCTATCCATAATGGCAAATAACCCATTCTTCTTAGATAAACCAAAGATATGACTACTAATAATATTACTATAATAATATAAAACCATAAATCACTTTTTTTCTTTTTATTTGTACTTTTTTCTTTTTTAATTTTTCAAAACCTCCTTCAAAGATATTAAATACACAACTGAAACTAATTATACACTATTCGATAAAAAACCTTCAACTATAATTTATGACAACTCTGGTGCCAGGCACCAAAGTTGTCATAAATGTAAACTTTTGTGCCGGGATCCCCCTAAATCCTCCTAAATACCTTGAACTAAATTAAATGAAATAGTATACTTTATTTATTATGGGAAGAAAAAATAGAACCGAAATAGAATACGGGGGAGCTATTTATCATATTATTGTTAAAGGAATTGATGGGATAAATATCTTCACTAATGATATAGATAGAAATAAATTTCTTTTTTTCCTTCATAATATGGTAAAAGAATATAAAATTCATCTTTTTGCTTATGTATTAATGAATACCCACACACATCTTCTTCTAAAAACAGAAATGGCAAATCTTTCCAAAGCCATGCAGTTTTTAAATTCTTCTTATGCTCATTGGTATAATTACAAACATGTCCGGAAAGGGCATTTATTTCAAGACAGATATACAAGTTATCTTATTTTAAATTCGCAATACTTGCTTAGCGCTTCCTCTTATATCAGTTTAAACCCTGTTGAAGCAGGAATGGTTGGTGTTTCAGAACCTGAAAAATATAGATGGGGAAGCTTTCATTATTTTAATTCTCAAAAAGATGTTCCTTCCTGGTTGAATATTTCTGAATTTCTTCAACTTTGTGAATTAAAACCTGATGCCTTTGTAGATTTCGTAAAGAAACATTCTTTTGAAAAGAAAAAGAATATACAGGCGCTTTTAGATCAATTATCCACTGACAATCAAACTGCTTTACCCAAAGATATAAACAATCTATTAAACAAGGTAAATAAATATTTTGGGGATATTAATAGTAATAAAAGCTTAAGAAACCTGTTGATTTTCGTTTTAATTAAAGAAGGATATAAAATTCACGAAATAGCAGATCTCTTTCAGATGAGCAGACAAGCTGTTTCAAAAATTATTAACAAAATAGGAGGTAGTCTGGCTTCCGAACCTCTTTATTTATT
>CAZMLS010000183.1:0-3393 GCA_964567215.1 uncultured Atribacterota bacterium
AATACTCGATACTGAAATATTTCTTTGACAATCATTTTTAACTGTGTTATTTTAACAAAGTAAAAAGAATAAACTCTTATCAAGAGATGGTGGAGGGACGGACCCTAAGAAGCCCGGCAACCTATAATGTTAGAAAACATTATGTTGGTGCCAATTCCCGCGGAATAAATATTCCGAGAGATAAGTAAAAAATCAACCTCTTCATCTTTGAAGGGGGTTTTTTATTTAAAAACCAAAAGGAGATGATATTGTTGAATAAGACGTATCTGTTTACTTCAGAGTCCGTTACGGAAGGACATCCGGATAAAATGGCTGATCAAATATCTGATGCAATTTTAGATGCTATTTATAAAGTAGATAAATTTGGAAGGGTGGCAGTGGAAACCCTGGTTGCAACCGGCTTGGTTATGGTTGCAGGGCAAATAACAACTCATTGTTATGTGGATATACAAAAAGTAGTCAGACAAACAATAAGGGATATCGGTTATACTAGAGCAAAATATGGATTTGATTGCGACACCTGTGCTGTGTTAACTTCCATTGACGAACAATCCGGAGATATAGATCAAGGGGTGAGTAAATCCTTAGAGAAAAAAGAAGAGGACAATAATGTAGATGATGTTGAAACTACCGGAGCAGGTGACCAGGGCATGATGTTTGGATATGCTTGCAGAGAAACTGAAGAATTAATGCCGCTTCCCATCATATTAGCCCACAAACTAACAAAACGCCTTGCAGAAGTCAGAAAAAAGAAAATACTACCTTATCTCCGGCCAGATGGAAAATCACAGGTTACGGTTGAATATAAAAATGGAGATATAAAAAGGGTAGATACTGTAGTGATTGCTGCACAACATGACCCTAAAATATCTAATGATATCATTCGGAAAGATATCAAGGAAAAAGTGATTGAATATGTAATTCCAAAGAAATATTTGGATGAGAATACCAAATATTTAATTAATGCTACAGGTAGATTCGCCATTGGCGGGCCTCAGGCAGATACGGGAGTAACCGGAAGAAAAATAATAGTTGATACTTATGGTGGGTTAGGTAGCCATGGAGGAGGATGTTTTTCAGGCAAAGATCCGACGAAAGTCGATAGGTCAGGCAGTTATGCAGCTCGATATATTGCAAAAAATATCGTAGCTGCCGGTTTAGCAGACAAATGTGAAATACAAATTGCTTATGCTATAGGTGTTGCTCGACCTGTTTCGGTTATGGTAAACACCTTCGATACTGAAAAAATACCACAACAAAAAATATTGGAATTGATAAATAAGAATTTTGATTTGAGACCGGGGGCAATTATTAAAGAATTGGATTTAAGAAGGCCAATCTATAAAAAGACAGCAGCTTACGGCCATTTTGGAAGAAACGATAATGATTTTACCTGGGAAAAAACAGATAAGTCTGAAATGTTAAGAGAGCAAGCAGGATTAAAATAAAGGAGTTATTATTTATCGTGATAGTAAAAAATAACATTAAGGAAGAAATACGAAAAATATTGGAGGAAAGGACATTATTGCTTGATGGTGCCATGGGTACCATGTTGCAGGCAAATGGATTAAAATCAGGTGAATGTCCCGAAGAGTGGAATATATCAAATCCGCAAATCATTAAAAATATACATAAAGAATATATCAAAGCAGGTTCAGATATAATACTAACTAATACTTTCGGTGCCAGTGGAATTAAATTAAGTAATTATGACAGGGAAAAAGAAGTCAAAACAATTAACGAATCTGCAGTAAAGATTTGTAAGGACGCGATTAATGAAACGGAAATATCAAAAAGAAAGATATACGCTGGTGGATCTATCGGACCGACAGGAAAAATATTAGAACCTTATGGAAATCTGTCTGTTGAAAAAACTTACGAAAGTTACAGGGAGCAAGTATTAGTTTTGGAAAAAGCCGGAATAGATCTTATTGTTTTGGAGACATTTTACGATCTTGAAGAAATAAGAACTGCATTAAGGGCTGTAAAAGAAAATACCAATTTGATGGTATTTGCTTCAATGACTTTTGATAAAAATTTAAAAACAATCTATGGGATAAAACCCGAAAAAGCTGTAGTAACACTTGAGAATGATGGAGCTGACGGAGTAGGTGCCAATTGCGGAACCGGTCCTGAAATAATGTACGAAGTCATGAAATTAATGAAAAAGGTAAGTAAAAAGTATCTTTTAGTAGAACCTAATGCCGGACTACCTGAAATAGTGGATGGAAAGATATTTTACCCTGCCTCTCCGGAGAATATGGCAGATTATGCAAAAAAATTTAAAGATTTGGAGATTAATATCATTGGGGGATGCTGTGGAACCACGCCTTTGCATATTAATGCCATGTCTGATAAAATAAAAAATGGATCATTATAAAACCTACTCGACTTTATGAATTTGTCAACATGAAAGGAAAGGGGATCGTTAAATGGAATTAAAAAGCTATTAATTGCAACAAAAGAAAAAGATGCTTCGGACTTACATATTACTGTTGGTTTACCTCCCGTATTACGAATAAACGGAAAACTGCAAAAAATGAATTTGCCCGTTCTCGACGCAAAGGATGTTCATGAAATAATTAGCGGGATACTTAGCGAAAAACAAAGAAACATGTATCAAAAATTACACGAATTAGATTTTTCTCATGAGCTGAAAGACGTTGCGAGATTCAGAATAAACGTTTTCCAACATCGAAAAGGAGAAGCAGCTGCATTGAGATTGATACCGGAAAAGATTAAAACTGTTGAACAATTAGGCTTACCGGAGGAAATCATTAGCTTTACTAATAAATCCAAAGGATTTGTATTGGTTACCGGACCTACAGGAAGCGGTAAATCGACTACTTTAGCAGCATTAATCGATATAATTAATAGAGAAAGATATGAACATATCATTACCATTGAAGATCCTATTGAATTTGTTCATGAACACAAAAATTGTATTATTGACCAAAGAGAAGTGGGAACAAATACAAATTCTTTCTCTTATGCATTACGAAGCGCGTTAAGAGAAGATCCGGATGTTATATTAGTTGGAGAAATGAGAGATTTGGATACTATGTCTATGGCTGTAACAGCCGCAGAAACCGGTCATCTGGTTTTTTCGACACTACATACTAATAGTGCTGCCGAAAGTATAGAAAGAATGATTAATGTATTTCCACCTCATCAACAAGGGCAAATAAGAATGCAATTAGCAGAATCTATTCTGGGAATCGTCGCTCAAACTTTATTGCCAACATTAGACGGAGAAGGAAGAGTCCCGGTTATCGAGCTAATGATTGCTAATCCGGCAATTAGAAATATTATTAGAGAAGAGAAAGTGCATCAAATGACTACACTTATTCAAATGGGTAAAAAGGATGGCATGATTAGTTTAGATCAATCACT
>CAZMLS010000184.1:0-3390 GCA_964567215.1 uncultured Atribacterota bacterium
AAAGTTTCCTGTAATTTTTAATATTTATCTTGCTCCTCTCGGAGAACTTGATGAAGATGAGAAAGAATTTATTGACTTATTGCAAAATTTACCAAAAGAAGAACAAAAGAACTTTGCATCAGAAGTCTATGAGAACGGATTCTCAAGAGAAATCCTGGAAAGTTGCAGGGAAAGTATTATCGCTAAAGAGGAAGAGTTTGAGCCAGAGATTGAAGAAGAGGTTATCAATATCGGAAAATGGATTTGTAATCGGGGAATAGACCCAATAGACGATACCGAAATAACCACCTTTGCACTATATAGTGATAGTGGAGAATCAGTTTCTGGAAAACCAATCCGGTTGGTTCTTAGATATCAAAGTGGAAAGAAGAGTGGAAAAACAAGACTTTATATAAATTGGTATGATTATTTCAATGGGAGATATATAGGCAGTGACTATTTTAATATAACACCTGTGGCCTATAGGCTTGGAACTGAAAAAGCACAGACCGGGGATTGGGCAATATCGAACGACCGTGAAACCACAACTTATGTTCGTCCGGGGTTATTAAGTATCTATCGTAACCCCACGTCTAAAGATACCATTAAGTTTATCGGGAGACTTATGCAATTTGATAGCTTTGTTGCTAAAGTAGCACCTTATAGCGAAAATCCGGTAACCGCAGTTTTTGATGTTCGTGGATTAAAAGCTGCTGTTGAACCATATAATGGTATTCTTAATTGGGTAAAAGAATAAGATTATTTAAGGGGAGAAAAATAATGAAAAGTAAATATTTTTTAATAATTTTGATTTTAGTACTAGCTATATTTTTGGTAGGTTGTAACGGTGGAGGGGTTCCCACTACTCCCAATCAATCACCTACAGCAAGTTTTACTGCTAATCCTGCTTCAGGGGTAGCACCATTGGAAGTATCCTTTAACGCATTAAACTCATCTGATTTAGATGGAAGTATTATAAGTTATGAATGGGATTTTAAAGATGGAAACACAGGCAACGGACAAACAGTAAATCATACTTTTAGCTCTACGGGAAGCTATAATGTTGAACTTACTGTAACAGATAATGAAGGAGCTACAGATTTAGATATAAAAGCTATAATTGTAATAACTCCTGAACCAACTCCTGAACCAACTCCTGAACCAACACCTGAAACAATTTTCCCATCAAGGGAAGAGGCAATGGAAACCATCAAAGCCAATGCTTACGATTATTGGGGTGATGATTATATTATGGTTCAGTGGGAAATAGACAGACAAACAGAGGCTTACGATTGGCTTGTTAAACAAACTGAATATCCAAATATTATGAGCAATGCTTACGATTATTGGGGTGATGATTATTGCATGGTTAAGTGGGAGTATGAAAGGCAAGTAGAAGCATACGAAGGCCTGCAATAAATTAAAAGAAAAAATAAAAGAAGGGAGCATTAATTTGTCCCCGATATTAAAGGAGATATTGAGGTATTTAAGAAAATGAAAAAGGAAAATGTGACAGGGGACGATTCTTTGACACATTATACGAATAGGCTATAATTAAAAAAATTGGATACAAGGAAATTATTATGCCTAAACAAAAAAGAAAATTAAGTAAAACCGGGACCTATAATATTATGCTCCGGGGAAATGAGAGAAAAAGCCTATTCCCCGAAGAAGAAGATTATCGGAAATTCCTGCAGATCTTGCCGCTAAAAATAGAAGATATTCCTAAAAGCCAGAATAAACATCATGGGAATGATTTGATATTAAAGAATATAATAAGGACAGACCCCTACTTTTCTAGTGTTAAAAATAATATTTGAATGCTATAAGAAATAGGATAAAAATTATTGTTATTTTCTTCTAATTATTTCTTTTCAATGTTATAATTATAAATACAAAAGGGAGTGCGATTTGCCAAAATTACACTCCCTTTTATTATGTCTATACCGAAAGATTTACCCCACGTTTTCCTTTCGGTTCTATTATTTTTCTTCTCAAACGTTATGCTTCAAGTTAGAAACATACTACAGAGTTTAACAGATCATACTCAGTTCAAAAACTACACAGAGGCCTGGAGATGATTTATAGGCTAAACCCTTTATTCATACCGTGCCAAAGAAGGGTTTGACCTATTTATAGAAATATAATAGACGAGTATATAAAAAATAAATATAGCTTAATTCCAGTCAATCATGAAAAGAAGCCTTATATTTATTGGAAGCCTTTCCAATATAAAAGGGCAAATATGGATGACATTTTATATTGGTATAATAAATTTCATAAAGTAAATATTGGTATAGTTACCGGTGATATAAGCCAATTGGCAGTGATTGATGTTGATGATCTTAATCTTTTGCCGGAGTTAAATGAAAGATTGCCGGAGCTAAAAGAAACAACCAGGGTTAGAACCAGAAGGGGGTATCATTACTATTTTTCTCTCAATGGCGAACATGTCAAAAGCACCAACCGTTTATTTAATAAAAGGCTTGAATTAAAAAGCAATGGAAATTATATCGTAGCTCCCCCCTCAATAATAAAAGCTCATCAATATGTTTATGAAATTCCCCTTAGTGAAATGTTGCCAATCCCCAAGATATTAATCAATAAGAATAATATTCCAGTTCCTCCTGCAGAAAACAGAGAGAAAATTAACTTTAAGATCCCAAAATATCATGGCCATAAAACAGACTGCATCCGCCAGATATTGAATAGGGATTTACGGGAAGGGGAGAGAAACAACAGCTTATTTATTCTCTATAATCTATTACTCCAAAATAAGAATAAGGAAGAATATTCGAAAAAGTTAGTCGCTAAAAAAAACGGATCACTACCAAAACCTTTAACTGAACCGGAGTTAAAAAGGATTTACCGGAAAGAGTATAATTATGGATGCAGCAGCATTAGAGATAAGAGCGCTTATGTAAAATGTGATAATTGTGAATATAGATTTAAAGACGGCAGATTAAAAGATAGTAATATTTTGATTAAAAATATAAGAATACTGCCGGAACTTAGTAATGCAGAAGCTAAAATAGCTTTGATGCTGGGAATTGTTTTTGATGGAGAAATTCCTACAATAAATAAAATAGCTTTAAAAGCAAAAATGGATTATCGCACAGTGGGAAAAGCAATTAATATTTTAAAAAAAAGAGGTATTGTAAATAAGTCTTTATATAATTAATAAAATTACGAAAATACCCGTAGAATTACGGGTATGATTTCTATATTTATCAACGGTTTCAGCGCGTAAATGCCGACTAATACATTATGTATTTAGGAATCCCTCTTTATTCTTTGTTTTTTTACTCTTTATCTTGTATTTTATTTCTTGTTTTCATGATATTAAAATTATAGTAAAAGAATAATATTAGGAAGTAATAAGACGTGTAAAAATTTAAGGCCCCACTTTTT
>CAZMLS010000185.1:0-3367 GCA_964567215.1 uncultured Atribacterota bacterium
ATGATAAAAATAACTTTTTTACCTGATGAAAAAAATATTAAAGTGAATGAAGGAATTACTATACTGGAAGCAGCGGAAAAGGCAGGAATAAATATTAACACTCCTTGTGGGGGAAAAGGGATTTGCGGTAAGTGCAAAGCATTGCTAAAAAAAGGAATCGCCGAAACCACCTCTATAGAAAAAGACCTTTTATCCGAAGAAGAAATAAAACAGGGTTTTCGATTGGCATGCCAAAGCAAGCCGGTTAACGATACTGTGATAGAAATTCCTCAAGAAATTAGACTGGATTTTAAAAAAGTCTATTCTTCTAATTTAAAGGGAGATATTAATCGTATTAATCATGATTTTAGTTTCAAATCCAACCTGAAGAAAGTATTTTTAGAATTAAAAAAGCCTTCTTTGGATGACCAGCGATCAGATTGGGAAAGAATTAAAGAAAAATTGTCTTCAGAAAAGATAGAAAATATTTCTAATTTAAAGCCTCCTTTGGAAATATTAAAGAAAATTCCTGCTTTAATAAGAGAAGCCGATTATTATGTAACCGTTATAATCTGCAATGACGAATTGATTGATATAGAAAGGGGTAATACGATTGAAACTAGTTACGGTATCGCTTTTGACATTGGAACTACTACGGTAGCAGGATATTTAGTTGATTTAAATACTGGCGAAGAGCTTTCTGCTGTGGCTAAAGCTAACCCCCAAATTATTTATGGTGATGATGTTATTTCCAGAATTGGATTCACCCGGGAAAACGAAAACGGCTTGGAGAAATTACAAAAGGCTATCATTAATGCCTTAAATGAAATTATCGCGGAAACAGCTAAAAGAGCAAGAATCAATAGGGACAATATTTATAAAGCAACCATCGCAGGCAATACCTGTATGCACCATTTATTATTGGGAATTGATCCTTCTTACATTGCACCTTCTCCCTATATCCCGGTGATAAAAGAGGGCTTGAATCTAAAAGCAAAAGATATCCCCGGATTTACCCTTCAACCGAATACTAATGTCTATGTACTTCCCAATATTTCAGCATTTGTAGGAGCAGATATTTCTGCGGGAGTTTTAGCAACTGGAATGTGGAAGAGAGAAAAAACGGTTCTTTTTGTAGATTTAGGAACAAATGGGGAAATTGTTTTAGGTTTTAATAATAAATTATGGGCTTGTTCAACTGCAGTAGGTCCGGCTTTTGAAGGAGCGCGAATCAGTTCAGGGATGAGGGCAGCAGAGGGGGCAATAGATCGAGTAAAAATAGATAATAATCAGCTTATCTATCATGCTATAAAAGATGGTAAGGTTAGGGGAGTTTGCGGTTCGGGATTAATTGATCTTATTGCTGAAATGCTTAAATTGGAATTTATCGATAAAACCGGCAGACTCATAAATCAAGAAACATGTCATTCTAAAATAAGTGAAGAAATTAGAAATAGAATGATTAAAGATGAAAAAGGTAACAAATTTATTTTGGTAAAAGGGAAAGAAACAGAAAATGGAAATCCCGTTTTTCTTACTCAGAAAGATATTAGGGAAGTACAATTGGCTAAAGCAGCAATATTTGCCGGGATTAGAATACTTTTAAAAGAAGCTGATATTTTTCCAAGCGATATTGATGAGATATTACTCGCCGGAGCATTTGGCAATTTTATCAATAAAGAAAGCGCTAGAAGATTAGGATTAATACCTCATATCTCTTTGAACAAGATAGAATCTGTAGGTAATGCAGCAGGAAGAGGTGCGGAAATGACCTTACTTTCCGAAGAGATGAAAAAAATCGGTCGGAAAACGGCAAAAGAAATTGAATATATAGAATTATCTTCCCGTCCTGACTTTCAAAAAGAATTTGTGGAGGCCATGTTTTTTAATATTCCCAAGGATAAATGATAAATTTTTAAAAATGAATAAAATAATTAGAAAGAGATTAATATGAAAAGAATAGAAGATATTAAATTAAAAATTGATAAAGATGAAGTCTTAAGATATCAAGGTTATAATGAAAGAAAAGCGATAAAACCGAAAGAAATTATTTTGCAAATTATCGAAGAAGAAATCGAAAGAGCTTGTAATCTGTATAAACCTCAGGGAATTTATGATTCATTTAAAATTAAGAGCGTATCTTTATCAGAAAAAAGGGTTAATTTGGAAAACCATTTTTCTTTTAGTTTTAATGATTCAGCCATTGATTTTCTTAAGGGAGCTGATTATTTAGTGTTTGGCGTGGTAACAATAGGTGATATTTTAGAAAATAAAATCTCGGAGTATTTTAATCAAAAAGAATATCCTCGGGGATTGGCTCTGGATACCGTAGGCACTGTAGCAGTGAGATATTTAAGCCAACATATTATAAGTATTGTCTGCCGGGAATCAAAAGAAAAAAATCTTCAAACCACCAAACAGTTTACTCCAGGGACTACAGAATGGGATATAAGTGAACAAAAATATATTTTTGAAATAATTCCCGCATACAAAATTGGAGTAGAGTTAACTGATTCTTTTATGATGACTCCTAAGAAGTCTTTATCCTGGGCGGTAGGAGTGGGTAAAAATATTCTTAAATCATCAAAGGATGATATTTCTTGTAAAAATTGTCTGGCAGAGAATTGTCAATTTAGAAAAAAATAATGGATTTGATGTTTTTATTATTTTATTATCCCGAAAGATAAAATATCACAGGCATGCCCGTGGTGTCTATTGAATCTATTATTTATTGTAAATATTTTAGCACTTCTTTATTAACTAAGTTTATAGGTTTCTCACCTTCTAATACCCTTTTTACTTCTTGTGCAGCTGTTTTTCTTAATTCTATTTCTGCTTCGAACGAATTCCATGCTACATGAGGAGTATATATTATATTGTTAGTATTTATAATATCCGTTAATGAAGGCGGATCTTTTTCTAACACATCTAATGCTGCTTTTGCAATTTTTCCATTTTTTAACGCTTCATATAAGGCTTTCTGATGAATAATTTCTCCACGGCTAGCATTGATTATAAAAACACCTTTTTTCATCATATCAATTTCATTGAAATCAATTAGATGTTTAGTGGATTTGTTCAAGGGGCAATGCAGAGAAATATAATCTGATTCACTCAAGAGTGTTTTTAATCCTACTTTTTTCCCTCCATACTTAGATATTAAATCGCTATCTGATAGAGGATCGTAAATTAGAATAGTTAGTCCAAAGGGACGAATTTTTTCAATAACTCTTTTACCAATATGACCGAAACCGATAACCCCCAATACTTTATTTTTTATTCTGAATATAGGATCACCAATTAGAGGATCCCAATTCCCTTGTTTGATAGATTTATCATATATTAAAATATTTCTTACTAAGCTTAATAGTAAAGCAACGGTATGTGT
>CAZMLS010000186.1:0-3325 GCA_964567215.1 uncultured Atribacterota bacterium
ACAAATAGTGGATATGACTATAGTGAATGGTAAAATTGTTGTTCGAGAGGGAAAATTGACCAATATTAATGAAGAAAAATTGTTTGAAAAGGCAAATATGATATCTAAAAATATGATTGAAGGATAAAATGATTCGATTAGAGGTTAAATAATAACCGAAAAAATATTCTCAAATTCAATATCATAGGAAAAAGATAAGTTCTACTTTAATGAAATTTTATTCAAATATCACAAACCTTTCTGTCTTTTTTAATTTGCTTTCACTACATTGCACATAAAAGTTCTATTTGAAGTTGTGCTGGTGAGTGAATCTTTTTTATCATCATCTGTTAGTTTATTTAAGTTGTAATCTAAATCGTATTCTCCCCACCCCCATGCAATACGGATTGATCCAGAATGAACAATATTTGAAATTCTAGCTTTCATTGATATTTTACCATTAGGTGATTCGATAATTACCTTATCACCGTTAAAAATATTTCTGTTATTTGCATCTTTTGGGTGAATATCAATAAAGGGTTCAGGTTCACGTTTTAATAAAAAGGGAATATTTCTAAACTGGGAATGTACATAGTTATTGGATCTTTTCCCACTGATTCCTATCAAAGGAAAAAGATTTTTCTTATGAAAAAAACTCGGTTGATTTTTACATGTTTCTCGAAAATCTGGAACAGGTAAATATCCATATTTTTTTAATTTTTCTGAACATAACTCAACTTTACCGCTTGGTGTATCAAATTTATGGTTAATATATTTTTTATAGTGTGTTTTTTGAAAAAGGATACCATCCGGATTCTGACGCAACATCTCAGTAGTGATTGCAGTAGGACTTAGCTGTTCATCTATGGCTTCCTCAACGCTATTCCAGAGAAATTCTTTTTTATAACCTAAGTATTTAGCCAGTTCAAATATAATTTTCCAATCCGGCCAACAATTTTCAAACCAATTTATTGTTTTATCTTGAAGCACAACTTTATTACTATACATTGATCCTAAATTTAATCTTGTTTGTTCAAAAGAAGTGGTTGTAGGTAAAACAATGTCGGCCAGTTTTGCCGTTTGGGTCATAAATAAATCAATAACCACAACCAATTCAAGTTTAGCCAGCGCTTCAAGAAATCTTGTAGAGTTTGCCATGGTAACTGCTGGATTTGCACCTTGAATTATCATCCCTTTTAACGGATAAGGTTTTTCACTAAGTATTGTATCTGTAATCACTCCCATGGTATGAATTCCAAGATTTTTATCGAATTGATCAAATAATGAGTATTCTGAAGTGATTGGTTTTGTATTTTTAGGAGAGTATTCTTTAAGTTGAATATCTTTAAAAGGTATGGGTTGGGGAATAAGATCTCCTCCTTTTTTGTCGATGTTTCCCGTCAATGCTCTTAAAATAGAAATGGCTCTAGATGTTTGGGATACATTTAAATGCATATCAATTCCATTACCATCTCCGATGCATGCAGGTTTAATTTTAGCATATAAGCGGGCAGATTTTCTTATTTCTTCTGGGTTTAACCACATTGCATTTGCAATTTTTTCGGGAACATAATGACTTGCGATATCTTTTAACTTATCAAATCCAATAGTCCAATCCCTTACAAAATCTTGATCGTAAAGATTTTCTGAAATAATGACATGAATCATAGACATTGCAAGCCTGCCATCATAACCCGGTTTTATTTGTAACCAAATATCAGCCATTGAAGCTAATTTAGTTTTTACGGGGTCTATGACAATAATTTTAGTTCCTTTTTCTTTTGAATGTACAATTTCTTCATATAGAGAAGGTTTGGAATCTCGGTCATTTCTTCCCCAAACAATGATGCAATTAGAATTTATATAATCAGGGCTGGTCATTGCGCCATAAGTGAAAACATGATTTGCATTTCGTGCGGCATGGCAAACTGAACCGTTTCCGATAGTATTAGGGGAGCCGAAGACATTCATTAATCTGTTGGTGTAGTGCCAGACAGCTCCCCAATCGGATGCCTGACCTCTCAACCAGCATATGGATTCAGGACCATATTCATTTTTTAAAAGATTTAACTTCTTTGAAATATTATTCAATGCTGTTTCCCAGGATACTTCTTGCCAAAAGGATTTTCCATTTCTTTTTTTCTTTATCATTGGTTTTTTTAAACGGTCAGGGGAGTAAATAATTTGAGTAGCTGCCTTTATTTTTGGACAAGAATAATTTTCTATAGTCTTGTTATTGGATTTTCTTTCTACCCGAATAATTTTGTTGTTTTTTAAATAAATGATTACCGGGCAACAAGCAGAACATAAATGGCATATGGTATTTTTCTTTTCCATGAGAATATTCTCCTACTTTTTTCAATGAATATAAATAATGTAAAAGTATAATAGTTTACTAATCTAATATTTTAATGATTTAGTGCTGTTGAAAGAGTTGATTTTTGGCTAAAAATGACACCAACAAACAGAATAAATCCGATACCATTTCCAAAAATGCTTGGGGAAAAAAGGAAAAATGTTGCAACTAATAAAAAGAATCGTTCAACTAATTTTAATTTTTTGTACAGGAAATTTTCCCAGAATGATGCAAATGTGATCAGCCCAAATAAAATAGAAGCAATTGTTTCTATAATTGAAAATAAAGAACCTTGAAGTAATATTGCCGGTCTAAAATAAAACATAAAAGGAAGAATGTATAAACCTTTAGAAAATTTAAATGCTGTTAACATGGTTTTTACCGGGTTTGCTCCTGCTATTCCCGCAGCTACAATGGAGGCAAGTCCTACCGGAGGGGTAATCTCTGAATTAATACTAAACCAGATCATTATCATATGAGCAATAAGGATAGGAAAACCCATTTTGATAAGAGTTGGTCCGGCTGTAATAGCAACAATGATATAAGCAGCGCTACTGGGCAAACCCATTCCCAAAATTGTAGAAATGGCACCAACGATTAAAATAGCCAAGAAGGCCGATTCATTGGTAAGTTCAGAGAGAAACCAAGATAATTTAAGTCCAAGACCGGTTAGTCCCACAAGGGATAGAATTATTCCGATACAGGCGACAATACTGCCAATATTAAGAGAATATTTTCCTCCCAAGATCAATGCTTGATAAATAAGTTTAAAATCAATCTTACGGCTTTTTATTATTTGAACAATAACTAATGCAAGGATTCCACATAAAGCTGCAAAATTAGGGGCAAACCCAAGTACCATTATAATAACAATAATGATAATTGAGAAAAAAAACTGCCATCCCGTTTTAAGAATTTCTATGGCCGGCTCTACTGTCATGGTTTTATCAACGGAAATATTATATTTTTTTGCTTCGAAATGAATAAAAG
>CAZMLS010000187.1:0-3320 GCA_964567215.1 uncultured Atribacterota bacterium
CCGGCTGCTTCATCATTCCAAAGTATTTAATTTAAGTGGAGAATCATTTAGAATTCAAAAAGAAGAGGAGGATTAAGCCATTTTTTTATCTCTGTAAGGTGCAAAATTGTTTTCCGTGCAAGGTGCATTCTACTTGCCATTTACACCCCTGTAAATCCTTCAAGATTAGGAGAATAAAAAGTAAAAAAAGTGGGGTCTTTAGTAGCTTCTATTATCAGAGAATATCTTAAATTGATTATATTATAAATTCCTCCCTTGTTTTAAACCGGCACTCTTTAAAATAAAATTACAAGTACCAGTAGGAACTTCTTTTGAACCATGATAGTCTAATCTAATTAATTTATTGCACCCGGATTTGCTATAATATCGGATTGAACCACGTTCCCTTTCTTTATTCTTCGAACTTTATAATATTATCTAACCATTTGAAGACATCCTCTGCAATCTTTAAAGCTTCATTATATTCTTCTTTGCTTACAGGTTCATAATCACCGGGATAGCGGGCATCCACTGCATAAACAGTAAGCAGTTTTGCTTGATTAATATTTTCGGGTATTTCTACACCAGCTTCCTCAATAAGTTTAAGTAAAATTCCAATAGAATGAGTTTTAGGAAAAGATTTGTTAAGCTTGATTAATATGGCCTTCAAAGATTTTTCAACTGCTTGCTGGGCATCAAAACATAGATCTTCGTAAAGTATACCTTGAGAGACCTTTCCCAATTTTGCTCTTTCTAAATTGCTTCTAGCTCTTTTTAACCAGTTTAAGATAATTTCTCTATTTTTCATAGATTACCCGCCCATATTTAGCAATTTCATTATATATTAGAAAAGGATTATCTTTTAATTGGTTATACCTTTGAGGAGTCTCCACAATTATATCAACAGGAACATCTACATCCAGCTTTAGGTAAATTCTCTGGGTAAGCTTTCTCTTGTGAGTAATGTCATTTTTCAACACAAAAATATCATAATCACTTTCTTTGCTCTGTTTCTTTTTTGCTCGGGAACCGAATAGAATAATTTTATCAGGAGCAACTTCTTTTACAATTTGTTGTGTAATTTCTTTTAAATGATTTTTATTTGGCATATTATTTCCTTGCATTTTTTAATAATAAGTAAAACAGATTAAAATCTCATATTATATCCCACTAAAATAAAAAAAAAGATATGTTAATCATTTATATATTGCCATTTTTATTTTATCATTTCTTGGGTGAATTTGCTAATAAATAAAATAGGTTCCTATTTCATTTCTTTTTTGTAAAATAATTTTAGATTTAGGTCTCAGTATTTGATATTCAATTCTCTTTCAATGCCGTTATCACCTTTTGTTTGATTTTCCCTATTTTATAATTTACTTTACTTTCTTGTTCAAATCTTTTAGTAACCTTAGAGACAATAGAGTAATCCATCTTAAAAAGCTGGCGAATCTCAGCCAAAGAAAGTGAAGTGAAATGCTTGATTAGACAAATGCCTTACTGCCAAGAGTGATATTGCGAGAGAATTGTTGAAGAGTTTCTTTCATGTCCTGATATTGAATGATATATCCCTGAATTAAAATAATTGTAAAAACATACTAAAGTCATCTTTTAAAATACGCAGAGATAAAATAGGTGTCTTTCCCTATTTTCTATTATTCCTTTATTTTAACAGATCTTTTTCTTTTAAAATCTGATTATATTCTTCTTTAGACATAGGACATTCAAATAAATCTACAACTTGATTTATGGTGTTTAATTTTAATTGTTTTTTCATCATGCTTAAAAGTGAATTCCCATAAACCTTATTTTTAGATCCATGGGAAGTGTAAGTATAAATTCCGGTTCTTTTTCCATTATATTCATGGTAAAAATATATGTGATGGGTTTCATCTTTAACAAATCCTTTTTTACTAAGACTTGATTCTATTTTTCTTTTATCAACTTGCATTATTTCTCCTCAATAAGCAAGTTATAGTAAAGTTTCTTCAATCTTATTGCATCTCCTACAATTTGTTCTTTATCAATTTCTCGATAATATTTATAAAAATGTAAAATGTGTAAATGTAAATCCGCTAATGCTTCTTGGGAAGTTTCTCCTGTACCGCATACATTAAGATTTTCATTCTCTGCAAAAAATAAACCCTCATCCTGGTATATTTTTACCGCTATAGGCTTGTTAATAATATATTGTTTGTTTTCTTTAGATAATCTGTAAATATAAACTTCTTTTTTATTTTTAAAAATTTGTTGCCAATCAATAATGTTCGTTGTCCCGACTTCAGAGACTAAAGTACCTCTATAATTAGTTGATAAATCTCTTTTTCTCTCTTTTATCAAGTCATAACTTTCTTCAACTGAAACATTAGCCATTAAATTACCTCCCCCCGCATTACTTTTTTATAACTATCAGCTATTAATCGTTCAAATATATATTTAGTATTATTATGGCTTTCTTCAAGATATTTATCTACTTGCGAAAAATACAAATCTCCTTCTTGGGCATAATCAAAATCCAATATGATGCCTTCTTGTTTTTTATCATGGGAGATAGCTGGTTCTATCCGAGTAGTTAAACTGCCACCTTGTTTAGTTTGAGATACAAATATTAAACTTAGATTTTTAAAATCAGTTGGTATAGAATTTGGAAGAACTATCTTGATATTTAAATAATTCTCTATAGGAATGATATCATTTTCCCTAACAAAGGGAATAATGTTTATATATCTCAATCCGGCTCTTTTAAGTTTCTGGATTTCAAATAATTCTTTAAAGATAGAAAATAGACGCATTGTTTCTTTTTTAAAAAAATTAAAGCCCTCATATTTTTTACAATAAAAAGCAAATTTATCAATAGAGAGCATAATACCATTATTCCCATCAGCACTTTCAAATCTATAAGGTTCAAGTGCTATAGCTTTACCTGGAATTACCCCGGGAACTAAAACTTCAGAATAAATATTTCTTATTTTTTTATATAATTTATCTCTGTTACATTCGATCGCTGGTTCTGTTGGAAATCTAATCTCAAAAACCGTTTCAATGAGTGGAGCATTTTTATAAATTCCTTTTTTCTTGCTCACTTTTTATCTCCTCCAAATTTTTTTAATTATACCATTTATAATATTTTATACCAATATTATATAAATTTTTAGTTTAGGTTACAACAGTTGACATTCAATTATCTTTCAATACTGCTATAACTTTTTTGCTTGGCTCTTCTTATTTTATGACTAACTTTACTTTCTTGTTCAAATCTTTTAGTAACCTTAGAGACAATAGAGTAATCCATCTTAAAAAGCTGGCGAATCTCAGCCAAAGAAAGTGAAGTGAAATGCTTG
>CAZMLS010000188.1:0-3289 GCA_964567215.1 uncultured Atribacterota bacterium
GATTGACCAATTCTCCAATTAAGATAAAGATAAAAACCGGATAATTCAGTTAGCCGATAGTATAAAATACAAGTTTACAGCTGTCAGTTTTTAGTTAATATAAAAAAACTTAAAATACAAAGGATAAATGCATAAAAATCGAAAAACACCCACCCCGTAGGACAGGCGTCTCGCCTGTCTATTTAAATGTAGAGGCTTAATTTTTCAAACCCGTCTCTTTCTTCTGTCGTTCCTGCGAAAGCAGGAATCTATTTAAATGTCAATGCGTGTCTCGATTTGTTAGTGTGCAGCAATCTAGTCTGAAGATTGATTTTATTTATCTAAAAACTAAAAACGAATAACTAAAAACCAGTCTTCTAATTTAATTGGTGAATTGGAAAATTGGTTAATTGACTAACATATCCTTGGTAATTGTTCTCCACTTAACATATCTATAATTCTCTTTCCTCCAATTTTAGTTTTTAAGTAAACATGTCCTGAAGATTTTTTTATTACTCTGCCTATGATCTTTGATTCATTTCCGTATTTATTTTGTTTCATCTTCTTTAGTACTTTTAAAGAATCTTCCGGGGAAACAAAAGCAATTAATTTACCCTCATTAGCCAAATACAGAGGATCATAGCCCAATATTTCACATGCTGCCCTTACCTCTTCCCGGATAGGGATATTTTCTTCATCAATTTCTATTTCCACCTCTGAAGATATTGCTATTTCATTTAAAGTTGTAGATATTCCTCCTCGTGTCGGATCTCTTAGAACATGAACATTATCGCTAACTTCCAGCATGTCTGCTACTAAAGAAGAAAGAGGGGCAGTATCACTTTTAATCGTTGTTTTAAATTTCAATCCTTCTCTTTCTGATAAAACGGTAATTCCATGATCACCCATTGTTCCATTAGTTATAATAATATCCCCGACTCGGGCATTTCTTCCTGATATATTTATTCCTTCTTTTATTATTCCTATACCGGAAGTGTTAATAAATATTTTATCAGCCGCACCCTTATTAACCACCTTGGTATCACCGGTTACAATATTTACTTTTGCTATTTCTGCAGCTCTTTTCATGCTTTCTACTATCCTGCGCAATAAACTCAAAGTAATTCCCTCTTCTAAAATAAAACCACAACTTAAATATAAAGGCTTGGCACCACACATGGCAAGATCGTTTACAGTACCATTAATGGCAAGTTCACCGATATCTCCTCCGTTAAAAAACAAAGGATCTACTGTGTAAGAATCAGTGGAATAAGCCAATTTCAAACCTTTAATATCTAATATCGCGCCATCATCAAGTTTTTTCAAATAAGGATTATTAAAATTAGATAAAAATAAATTCTTAGTTAACTTATAAGATAGTTTTCCTCCACTACCATGGCTCAGTAATATTTTATCTTCTTTCATTATCTTTCCTTCCATATCTAGTCGTTAGTGAATAGTCGTTAGTAGGACAAGGATATGGCGATACACCCTACTAACTAAGAACTGATAACTAAAAACTGTCGACTGGTTCTTTTTATCTATAAGCTAAAAAGCAAAAACTGTTAACTTGCACCTTGTATCTCGCATCTTGTAACTTGTGTTTACACTAAATACTATTCACTATTCACTAGCGACTAGTTATATTTATAATAGGCGGCGCAAGTTCCTTCACTGGAAACCATACAGGCACCTTTGGGATCTTCAGGCGTACAAACTGTTTTAAAAAGAGGGCATTCGATTGGAGTGATTAATCCTTTTAATACTTCTCCGCAACGACATCCGGAAAATTCCTTTGATTCCTCTACGGAAATATTAAATTTACGAGCATTAAACTCATTAAATTCCTCTTTTAAATCCAGTCCGCTATTTGAGATAATGCCCATTCCTCTCCAATTGGAGTCTACTATCCGAAAAACTTCTTTTAGTTTTTTCAATGCAATTTTATTTCCTTCCGGGCGAACTACACGTTTATATTGAATTTCTATTTCTGCTCTTCTTTCTTCAATTTGCTTGATGAGCATATAAATCCCCTGCAAAATATCCAAAGGTTCAAATCCACTTATAACACATGGAACTTTATATTGATTAGCAATAAAATGATATGGTTCACTTCCAATAATAGCACTCACATGACCAGGACAAATAAAACCATCAATATTTGCTTCTCCATCCAGTAAAGTTTTTATAGCTGGAGGCATAATTTTAGCCACGCTTAGCACTGAAAAATTTTTTATTTCTTCTTTCCTCGCTTTTAAAACTGCACTGGCAATAGTCGGAGAAGTGGTTTCGAATCCTGCACCCATGAATACAACATTTTTATTCGGGTTACTGCGGGCAATATTAATAGCATCCAATGTAGAATATACTATTTTGATATCCGATACATTAGCTTTTTCTTTTTCCAACGAAGAAGATGATCCGGGGACTCTGAGCATATCTCCAAATGTAGTTATAATAAAATCTTTTTCTCTGGATAGGGCAATAATCTCATCAATGCTCTGTATAGGCGTCACACATACCGGACAACCCGGACCAGAAAGAAGATGAACATTTTTTGGTAAAATATTTTTAATTCCATTTCTAAATATTGAAACTGTATGTGTTCCGCAAACTTCCATCAAATTTACCTTTTTTTTAGAAATGGTTTTAATTTCCCTGGTAATTTTTTGAGCTATCTCTTTATTTCGATACTCATCGATATATTTCAATCTAACTTTCCCTCCCAGGCATGAAAGATTTCTTCTGCCTGTTTTCTGTTAATAATTTCAATAGCAAAGCCAGCATGTAAAAGCACATAATCCTCTAATTTTACCTTTGGGATTAAATCCAAACTTATTAATTTGACAATACCTCCAATTTCTATCTCAGCGGTATTATCCTTAAATATTTTTATTATCTTCCCTGGTATAGCTAAACACATTTTCTTCACCTCAAATTATAATTTACCGATTTACCAATTCTCCAATTGACCAATCAAGATAGTATTTAGTATTTAGTCGTTAGTATTTAGTAAAGAAAATACTAAAAAATAAAATAAATAAAAAATTTTAAAAAAGCAATTTACTAATTCGTCGATTAAAACAGTATCGAGTATTGAGTATATAGTATCGAGTTAGGAAAGAAAATCTAAGATAATATAATGGCCAATTTACCGATAACGAAAAACAGTATCGAGTATTGAGTATATAGTATCGAGTTAAGATAATACAAAGAAATAAATAGAAAGTGATCCAACTTGCCAATTCGTCGATTAAAACAGTATCGAGTATTGAGTATATAGTATCGAGTTAAGATAATACAAAGAAAT
>CAZMLS010000189.1:0-3280 GCA_964567215.1 uncultured Atribacterota bacterium
TTCTAGCTCAAGATAATACCTGGTTTAAATTACTTCACGACGATAAATTATTATTTGAAGGCATATTACTAAAAGATGAAGAACTATTATTTAGAATTAGAGAAGATATGAAACTTTCAACTATGTTTCCAAAAAATCTCACTACTTTTGTTGATGACAAAGAAATTGATTTGAATGAGTCAACCAGAAATAATCAAATGTTTGAATATTTATTTGAAAATATTGAGGAAAATTCTTAATGAATTATTTAAAATAAACGAAGGGATAAATCATATTGTGGGAAAGATATATTTTCCAAAACCAGTTAAATTAATCATCAGTATGATTTCTTCGAAAGAATCCATGTTTGATGTTTATGAAAAACTTTTGCAAAAAAATTTTGACCGAATTGACGGAAAAAGTAATATACAGACTTTTGATTTTACTGACTATTATGAAGAAGAATTCGGGAAAGATTTATTACAAAAAGTTATCTCTTTCGAAAAATTAATTAAATGTGAAAACTTGGTCGGGATTAAAATAATTACCAACGATCTAGAGAATTATATTCTGGAAAATGATACTCTAACCAACAAAAGGAACATTAACCTGGACCCCGGATATATAACAATGGATAAATTCATTTTAGCCAGCACAAAAAACGGTCCTTCAAGAATTTATCTTAACAACGGAATATATGCTGAGATTACACTCAGGTTTGAATATAAATCATTTATTCCCAATAATGAACATACTTATTCGAATTATAAGACGGCAGAATATATCAATTTTCTTAATTCCGTAAGACAAAAATATAAACTTGAACTAAGAAAAGATCAATCGGACACCTAGAATAATTTAAAATGAAACATGCTGAATAATGAAAGATGGTAGAAGTTTGTTGAACAATGAAAAAAAAAGAACTTTTATAGCAATAAATTTGGATTCGAATATAAAAAATGCATTATCCGTTATTCAGAATAACTTTAACGTTGGGGAATCCAAAATAAAATGGGTCAACCCGAATGTTTTACATATCACCCTGGAATTCCTGGGTGATCAATCATCAGGGCAGATAAAAATAATTCGGCAATTATTGAAAAATATAGCAGCATGCAACAAAAGTTTTGTTATTAGCTTATCTTCAAACATTGGTACATTCCCGTCCCTTAAAAAACCTCGTATACTCTGGGTGGGCATTGAAAATGGTAAGATTGAACTGAAAAAGCTATCCGAATTGATTAAATCTTCCTTGTTAAAAAATCTTATATTAAATGACAGCAGGGAATTTCGCAGTCATATAACTATTGGAAGAGTAAAATTCTTGACCGATAAAAATACATTGATGGATAGCATCAATGACATTCATTTAAAAAATGAATGTCAAAAAATCAATTCGATTGAACTGATGGAAAGTAAACTCACACCTACAGGTCCAATCTATAGTATAATTGAACGTTTTCCATTGGTTAATCATTAAATAAGAACAGACAAAACAATATAAAAGGAGCAAAAAAATGGCAGGAATCAACGGAGATCAAATATCCAAAAAAGAAGAAGCATTAAATATGGCAATACAAAACATCGAACATAGATTCGGAAAAGGATCTATTATGAAACTAGGCGACAAGCCAAAAATAATTGGAAGCAATATTATATCTACAGGATCATTATCGCTGGATATCGCTCTTGGTATCGGAGGAGTCCCCAGAGGAAGGGTAATGGAAATATTCGGACCTGAGGCTTCGGGAAAAACAACTCTTACCCTTCATATTATTGCAGAAGCACAAAAAAAACAGGGAATTGCTGCTTTTATTGATGCCGAACACGCCCTGGACCCTAAATATGCGAAAAATATCGGTGTCAATACTGATGAGCTTATTATTTCGCAACCGGATACCGGTGAGCAGGCACTTGAAATTACAGAATCATTAGTCAGAAGCAATGCAGTGGATGTCGTAGTCATTGATTCAGTAGCTGCATTGGTACCGAAAGCAGAAATAGAAGGAAATATGGGTGATTCTTATATGGGATTACAGGCGAGATTAATGTCTCAGGCACTCAGAAAATTAACAGCAATCATTAGTAAATCCAGAACAACAGTAATATTTGTAAATCAGATCAGAGAAAAAATTGGCGTGTTTTTTGGAAACCCCGAAACAACACCTGGCGGAAGAGCATTAAAATTTTATTCCACCATTAGAATGGATATCAGAAGAAAAGCATCTATTAAAAAGGATGATGATAACATTGGAAATATGGTAAAAGTAAAAGTAGTTAAAAACAAGCTGGCACCACCCTTTAAGGAAACAACCTTTGATATTATTTTTGGCAAGGGAATTTCCAAAGAAGGAGATATGATTGATTTAGGTATAAAATATAATATATTAAAAAAATCAGGAGTGTGGATATCCTATAATGATATAAAATTTGGACAAGGGAGAGAGAATGGGAAAACATATCTACAAACACATCCGGATGTTTTTAAAGAAATTGAAAATCAAATATTAATTCATGCAGGCCTAATTACAGAAGATAAAAAAGAGGATGATAAAAAATAAGCATTGTTATTTCTATCAATTACAGACTCAAAAATAATGGAAAAGCTGAAATACATTTAGATAATAATAAAATTTATTTCATAGATGAAGAGACTATTGTAAAACTGGATATCCATACCGGCAAGGAAATATCTGAATCAGCCATTGAAGAAATTATCTTAAATGATGAGATTAATAGAGGTAAAAAATATACTCTATTTATTTTATCAAGAAAAGATTATACTAAATATAAGATTATTCAAAAGCTACATACCAGAGATTTATCCGAAAATAGCATTTCTAAAATCATAGAATGGCTGGAAGAAAATAATTTTATCAATGATGAATCGTTTGCCTATTCATGGGCTCGATACAGAATAAGTAATAAACCTGTAGGTAAGTTTCGATTAAATCAGGAACTTAAAACCAAAGGAATAGGCAAGGATATCAGACAAAAAGTCATTAATGAAATATTCACCGAAGTGTCTGAGTCAGATTTAGCGAGAAAGTTGGTTGGTGAAAAAATATCTATTCAGAAGATAAACAATCCAACCTTTGACCCTAAGAAAATATATAATTTCCTAATAAGAAGGGGTTTTTCCACGGAAATTGCAAGAAATATTTTTTTTGAACTTATCAATAAAGAGTTCAAAAACAAAATGTAAACTTTTGTGCCAGGCACAAAAGTTTACATTTATGACAACTCTGGTGCCAGGCACCAAAGTTGTCATTTAATACTGGATATTGTTTCCCCCGCATTA
>CAZMLS010000190.1:0-3254 GCA_964567215.1 uncultured Atribacterota bacterium
CCAGTTTTTTCTAGTTGATTACCCGGCGGATGAACCGTTGGGTACGTGCTTTTCGGGAACCGCTAAAACCGGAATAATTTTATTTTCATAACCAATATCAAAAAGCATGCCTTCCGACTTTTCTCCGAAAATTTCTTTTGCAGGAAGATTAACCACAAACAGGGCCTGTTTTCCTTGAATTTCACCGGGATTTTCTCTTTCTTGCTTTATGCCTGCAATGATCATCCTTGTATGGTCACCAAAATCAACAATTAGTTTCATTAAATTATTGGACTTTGGAATATCCAAAACTTCTCTGATTTCTCCAATCCGAATATCAATTTTGGCAAGATCTTCAAATTTCATCTCATTTTTTATCGGTTTTAAATTAAATTTTTCCATTTTATTTCCTTTCGCATTTAATCAATGCAACTTAAATTATTTTTGCAAATCTGCTAATTGTTTTTTATTTTTTATTGATATAAAATATGAACTATTTTTATTGCTCATTAGTGATCAATTACCTCTTAGCTGCTTAAAAAGATAGATAAATAAAAACTTTTTTAATCTCTTTTCATTAAATAAAATACAAATTCATCATTATCCTTTGGATTTTACTCGCCATTTTTTGGGAGATATTTTTATTAAACATATGATATCAAAAAAAACGTTTTTTTGACACATAAAAAATATATTTTTTTTACAAATTTTTTTGACAAAAAACAATATAGGTGTATTATGTTTTTAGTACACTAATACATTCAAAGGATAAAATCTATTTATGGAATTCAACAACTGCTCTCCTATCTATTTGCAAATAATCGATAGTATCAAACAAGATGTTGTTGTGGGAAAGTTAAAGACAGGACAGAAAATGCTTTCAGTAAGAGAATTAGCAGGAAAAATAAAAGTCAATCCTAACACAATACAAAGAGTATATCAAGAACTCGAAAGAGAAAAAATCACTTTTACTAAAAGAGGTATGGGTACCTATCTAACGGATGAAGAAAAAATTATCAAGTTATTAGAGGAAGAAATATCTGACAAAATAATTCAAGAATTTATAAATGGTATGAATAAATTAGGATTTTCCAATGATAAAATAATTGGAATTCTCCAAGAATATTTGTAAAACAAGGGGATAATAAATGGAATATATATTAACAAGCAAGCAACTTAGCAAGTATTTTTACCAGAAAAAAGCACTGGAAAAAGTTGATATAAACATAGAAAAAGGAAAGATCTATGGTATTTTGGGCCCAAATGGTGGAGGTAAGAGTACGCTTTTAAAATTAGCAGCAGGACTGCTTAAACCAAGTGGGGGTGAAATAACGATAGATAATAAAAACCCCGGAGTCTATACAAAATCTATTGTCTCTTATCTTCCGGAAACAAATTACTTTTACAAATGGATGAGAATAAAGGATGCCTTAAATTTTTTTAATGACCTCTATGTTGATTTTGATATGGAAAATGCAGGGAAAAGTATTGAGTTTATGAAACTGGAGGAAAAAGAAAAAATAACCAGCCTTTCCAAGGGAATGCTTGGAAGATTAAAATTATCCCTGGCATTATCCAGAAATGCCAAACTTTACTTATTAGATGAACCTTTGAACGGTATCGACCCCGTTTCCCGGGAGAAGATTATCACTTCTATTCTCGATGTTTTTAATAAAAAAAGCACAATAATTATCTGTTCACATCTTATTTATTATATTGAAAAATTATTGGATTATATATTTTTTATATCCGAAGGCCAAATCATTTTAGAAGGAGAAGCAGAAGATTTAAAAAATGAAAGAGGAATATCTATTGATAAATTGTATCAGGAGGTTTTTCAATAATGATTACTTTACTAAAATATGAAATTTACCGCCGCTGGAAATGGTTGGTAATTAGATATGCCGCTCTTATCGGGTTGGGAATTGTATTTTATAATCGGGCAACATTTTCACCGATGCAGTATAATATTGCAGCTGCATCCATGGGTAAATTTTTCCTGGTCAGTTTGATTGTTTTTGCCATTATTATCGTTGAAGGTATCAATATGCTGAAAGAAGACCTGTTCGAATCCTCGGGGTATCTTACTTTTACCCTGCCAAAGTCGGGAAGATCCATACTATTTGCAAAAAACTTCCTGCTGTTTGTTCAATTCTTTCTATGGGCACTCGTCAGCATACAATTCGGCACCATGTTCTTAAAGCTATTGCCTTTAGAAGAGGTATCCCGGTACATGGCTGAAATTGATTTACCTGTTTACCCGGCCATACTCTTTGTCCTGACTGCATTTTTCAATTTTGTCCTGATGGTCCAATTCAGTTTAACTTTAACCAGAACCCTGTTGTATAGAAATAAATATTCAGGAATCATCTCTGTCGGCATATTTTTTCTATTAACATATCTTATCGAAAAATTTTACTACGGACCATTTCTATACCAGGTACAACGCGTTTACAGTGAAATTGGCAGTGGATTGGAAGTGAATATGCTTTCCGCGGGCTATACTTCGGTATTTATGAATATCGTTCTGTCAATCATATTCTTTACTGCAACAGCTTATTTATTGGAAAACAAGATAAATGTTTGATATTTTTACGGAATAGTAATTTCAACAATCCCCTCAAAGATTAACTAGTCATTCCTAAACTAATTGACCTCCTAAGTAAGTCTGTAATACATTCAGTGATCGTATTTTTTCGGGAGATAATAACATTGGATTTTTCGATAACACAATAAAATCTGCAAGCATTCCTTTTTCTAATTTTCCCTTTTTTTCATGGAGTGCGTAAGACGCACCTTCGGTAAATATTTTTAATGCCTCTTTTATTCCAATTCTTTCCCTTTTTACCCAATCAGGCATTTCTTCCCCATTCAAATCTTTATGAGAAACAGAAAAATAAAGTTCCAAAAAAGGGTCAGCATTTGTTACCGGACAGTCGGAGGAACCGGCCACCCTGATCCCTTTATCCACGACTCTTTTTAAAGGGTATGCCTGTTGAACCCTTTCCCTTCCTAATCGTTTCTCTGCCCAGGGACTGTCCGTTGCAACAAAAACCGGCTGAATCGCTGCTATGATTCCTAATTGTTTCATTCTTCCCAGGTGCTCTTCATTGACCAGCTGTATGTGTTCCACGCGATGCCTCAATAATACATTCCTGGTTTCAGCAAGGGCATCAAGCGTATAAGTTAATGCTTTATCACCGATGGCATGAATCGATAATTGCATTCCCATTTCATCTGCCAGTCGGGTTAGGTGTTTTAATCTATCCGGTTGA
>CAZMLS010000191.1:0-3238 GCA_964567215.1 uncultured Atribacterota bacterium
ATAACTCTGCTGCGAGGAGATTCGTTAATACGTACATCTTAAGTTAATGACATTGCTGTAAATAAAGGGTTTTTAAGGAAGTAAATGGGGACAAAAAACCGTCCCTTTGTTCTATATACAATACTATTTTTTTCTTTTAGGTTTTTTTAATCCTTTTATGCCTTCAAGATTATAATTATCATGGATATCTTGTTTTACTTTGATGGATATCTTTTTTGATTTCAAAATTAAATTATAAATATTTATTAAAATATCCTTAGGTAATTTACCCTGTTCGGTTATATCTCCTTTATATTTCTCGAATTCTTTCTTATCTATATCATAATAAGAATCAAGGTCAAGAATACTGTCTTCAATAAAACCAAAAGAGCCAGCTTTAAACCTATAATAGTTATGGTTTTTTCTGGCTCCCTCTTCTTCGTAATGATAAATTCTTGATGTTGTGGTGATTAAAAATACTTTAATCGGATTGTCTGGATAATGACTCTCTCCAAAATAAACAAAATATCTATTTTTTACTTTTCCCTCTTCTCTAAAAGGAAAATTATTCCAAACAAATACTGAACCTAATTGCATAAAGTTTTATTTTTAAAACTACGATAAACTGAAAATCTCTCTTCCTGGATAGATAGTTTATTGCTTTCTTTTTTATTAATATCCCCGAATGTATCACTATAATCAATCCGGCTATTCTTTTTTCTATCGTAAGCTATTTTCCATGCTTTAATCTCATTATGGCTATCTTCGCAAATGTTATCAATTATCTTTTTCATATTCAAATTATTTTTTATATATTTATCAAGTAAATCATTCATTGTTTCGATTTCAAATTCTGAAAAATAATCTAAATCAGCTTTTTTTGTTGAAATTATTATAAATTTATCAGTGCTTCTTTTTTCGAATCTAAAACAATCCGTTTGATACTCTTCTCTGCTATTATAAATACCAACGGGAACAGGACCATTTTTATACGCTCTGTATTCTAATTCTAAAGCCGGTTTGCCTAATTTTTCAATACTGGAAAAATCTAAATATGATAATAACTTATATAACAATGTTTGGGGTAAATATTGTTTCCTAAACTTATAAACTTCCTGCGCAAAAAAACAAATAGCGTTATTTATCTTTTCTGTTTTATAAGCAATCATTATTTCCCTCCCTGAACATATTTAACAAACGGATAATTGGACAAGTTAATGAATATTTGTTAAATGATATTTCAAATTTATTATAACATATCTACTTCCAAGATAAAATGTTTCATGCTTTATTTCCCTTGATTAACGCTTGTTTTAGTTTTTTCATCCCCTCTTCTGTATCTTCCCTTGTTACATTAGATATTTCGATAGGAATGGATCTTTTTCCTGAAAGTACTTCAACAAAAGCATGACGCATGAATTCCTGGTTCATTATAATATTGGCTTGACCTTTAGGAATATATATGTTTCGCTTTAGATGTACTTTGTCAAATTTATAATCTAAAGATTTCGCTATTTCGGAAAGCAAATCAACGAATAGAACATCAGATTTTTCAGTACATGAGCTGAGTTTTGATTTATAATTTTCCTCATTAGAATTCTGAGGATAATTTGCAAAATTATCAAGTAATAATTTCCATGCTTCGGTAATTTTTTTATTTTTAAAAAATTCTATATCGATCATATTAAGCGCTTCAATATGTTTTACATCTAATCGAGTAGCTCTGGTTGCCATAAGCGTTCTAAATATTTGCATTTTTCTTTCCCTTATTTCTTTTCTATCTTCGATATATTTTTGAATTTGCAAGGCTATAATAGGAGCTGTAAGAATAGCTAGAATAGTTAACAAATCGCTTATATTCATGAGTAGTGACCTCCCTGTAGTATTTTTAAAAAATAATGTATATAAATCAAATTTATATTTCTTTATAATTGGTTATTTTAAATATTTTCTTATTTCTGTTCAAAAGTTTCGCGAAGTACTGAATGTATAAGCTGTGTAGTTTGTTCTTTTCGTTTATTTATTTGTTTTTCAAGTTCGTCAACTATATTCATAAACTTACTAATCCTATTTACAATTACTTCTTGTTCGGGAATAGACGGAAAAGGAATAATACTTTCTGAAAAATAATTTAAAGGAACTCTTTTTTGCCCTACAGTACCCTTCATTAAACTTTCACCTTTTTTCAAAAATCGTGGTGTTTTTAAAAATAAGTATACATATTCAGAATTAACAATATTTCTAATAAGTCTTAAAACATACAACTCTGTTGTGCCTGCTCCGTACCCATTTCTTAAATTCCTAAAAATACAACATTTTGAATTTTCAAAACATGGGGTTATTTTTGCAAGGGCAATATCTCCATTTTGAAAATGAGTATGTCCTACTTTGATTTCATTCCATATTTTTTCCTCATAATCTGGACTAACTCCATATTTTTCAGAAATTAGTTTCATAGGGATAAATGAAACCTCTAGATCATTGTCGATATAATTTCTAGGATTTATAAATCCTAAGTCTCCTAATCGAGAATATACCCAAACATCAGGAATATTAAACGGTTTTTCTTCTTCGGAAATAGGTGAAAAAGATTTTTGGTTTTTAATTTTCTTTTCTTTAATTAATTGTTCTTTTTCTATTTTGATTTTTTTGAGCAAGTTTTCTGCACTATTTTCTCCACTGATTAGTTCAGGATGTTTTTTCCGCCAATTAGCGGTCAGTTTGCCTTCAACTGCTTCTTGCAGAATTGCTTTTTTATATTGATTTAGAAGTACAATTTGATTATCTTTTTGTTCATTTAATAATTTAATTTTTCCTATTATCTTATTTATTTTTACTAAAAATTTATTTTGTTTACTTAAAGAAAAATTTGGGATATCAATATTACAAAGATCTTTGTATTTTAAAGAGTTTCTAACTCCACCTTTATTTCCATACCAATTAATTAGGTGATTGCCGAACTCACTTCTTAAATATAAATATAAAAAATTTGAATCTAGAGTAGGCTTTGTACGAAATACTACATAAGCTGGACTAACACAACCCTTTTTACCTGAAGAATTAACTCCAATTGAACCAACATTAATTCGATAAGGATTATATGCAATATAATTTTTATCAATAATTTTATATCTTGAAATATCCTTACACTCTTTTCTAATCTGAAGATGAGCCTGAAAGAAGCTCTTAACAGATGAAAGTTTGACAGCCTAAAGCTAAGAGTCATAATAGCTATATTATGGTGATAACTATGAATGAC
>CAZMLS010000192.1:0-3235 GCA_964567215.1 uncultured Atribacterota bacterium
CGAGCAGATCGTCATTGCCAACTTTCTTGATAAAAAAATCGCCAGAATTGATGCCCTGATTGAAAAGGATAAAAAATTAATAGCACTTCTGAAAGAAAAGCGAGCCGCTTTAATTAATAATTCCGTAACAAAAGGGCTTGATCCGAATGCGAATATGAAAGATTCTGGGACTGAATGGATTGGCGAGATTCCGGAAGGGTGGGAAATTAAAAAATTAAAATTTGTTTCAGATGTGTATATTAGTAATGTTGATAAAAAAATACATTCTAATGAAGATAGTGTATTGTTATGTAATTATATTGATGTTTATAAAAATGAGTTTATTACATCAAATCTCGATTTTATGAAAGCAACTGCAAATATTGCACAGATAAAAAAATTATCAATAAATAAAAATGATGTTATTATTACCAAGGATTCCGAAACCATAGAGGAAATTGCTATTCCTGCTCTTGTGTCTGAAGATTTAAAAAATATTGTTTGTGGATATCACTTGTCTATAGTTAGATCTTATAAAGAAGAGCTAATAGGTCAATATCTTTTTAGGCTTTTTCAAAGTAAAAAATTCTCTGAACGATTTTCAATAAATGCAAATGGGGTAACAAGATTTGGTATAAGTACTTACCCAATTAAAAATATTTTAATATTGATTCCATCAAAGCAAGAACAAATAGCCATTGCAGAATATTTAGATAAAAATACTTTAAAAATCGATAAGACGATCCATAAAATACAGAGAAAAATTAAATTGTTAGAAGAATATAAAAAATCATTAATTCATCATACTGTTACCGGAAAAGTTGATGTAAGGGAGGTTAAAGTATGAAAGCAGACGAAACGAAATTATTAAAATTTATAAATGGACCAAAGCAGTTTATTATTCCTATTTATCAGAGAACATACAGCTGGACTTTAAGAGAGTGCAAACAATTGTGGGAGGATATAATTAAATCAGGTCAAGATAATAGGATATCAAGCCATTTCCTTGGTTCTATTGTTTATGTTGAAAAGGGACTATACCAAATTTCAACAATCCCAAAACTCCTATTAATAGATGGTCAGCAGAGATTAGCAACAATTTCTCTTCTTTTATCTGCCTTAGCCAAGGTTCTTACAGAACATCCAATGGGTGAAATGACTGCTGATAAACTAAAAAATTATTATTTAATAAATAGAGATGAAGAAGAAAAACGCTATAAACTAATTTTAACAAAAAGTGATAAGTACGCGCTTTTAAAAATAATTGATCATAAGGAGTTGTCTGAAGATGATTCTCAACGGATTAAAGACAATTATAAATTCTTTGCTGAACAAATATCCAGAGGCAAAATTGAAGAAGTACTCAATGGCCTTAATAAATTAATTATTATCGATGTTTCATTAGATAGAGAAAGGGACAATCCTCAACTGATATTTGAAAGCCTGAACTCAACAGGACTTGAACTTACTCAGGCAGACTTGATTAGAAATTATATCTTAATGGGCCTTGAAAAACAAGAGCAGGACAATCTCTATAACGATTATTGGTCTCCTATGGAGAAAAGCTTTGGATATGCTAAATATTCAACATTATTTGACAGGTTTATGAGAGATTATTTGACAATAAAAACAGGAAAAATACCAAACATTAAAGCCGTCTATTCCGCATTTAAATTATATACACGAAAGTTCAAGGATGAAAAAGAGTTTATTGCAGATATTTATAAATATTCTAAATATTTTGTCAATATAGCTTTAGAAAAAGAACAAGATAATGAGATAAAAGCAATTTTCTCTGACATTAACACTTTGAAGGTCGACGTTTCTTACCCATTCTTATTGCAGATATATGAAGATTATAAACAAGAAGAAATAACAAAAAATGAATTTATGCAAATTCTTAGATTTATAGAAAGCTATGTTTTTAGAAGAGCTATTTATGGAATTCCAACCAATTCTTTAAATAAAACCTTTGCAAATCTCTATAAAGAAATTAAACATGAGAAATATTTAGAGAGTTTTAAGGCAGCTTTACTGCTTAAAGATTCATACAGACGATTTCCAGGAAACGAAGAGTTTAAGGAGCAATTAATCACTAAAGATGTTTTTTCTTTCAGGAGTAGAAATTATCTGTTAAGAAAACTTGAGAATTATGATAGAAAAGAATTAGTAAATGTTGAAAGCTATACTATTGAACATATAATGCCCCAAAATGAAAATTTATCTGGTGAATGGAAGCAAGAATTGGGTGAGGACTGGAAAGAAATACATGATAAATATCTACATACAATAGGAAACCTCACCCTAACAGGATATAACCCTGAATTGAGTGATAAACCATTTAATAAGAAAAAAAATATGAAAGGTGGATTTGCGGACAGCCCGATAAGATTAAATAAATCTTTAGCAAAGCTTGAACATTGGAATAAGCAGGAAATTCTAAGGCGTGCCACAATTCTTTCAAATTTAGCTACAAAGATATGGATTTCTCCAGAATTAGATAAAGAAATATTGGATAAATACAAAACTATTGGGAAAATAAAATCTGAGAAAATATACACTATAGAAGATCATCCTCACCTGGCAGAAGGAAAACCCATGCAAGCATTATTTGAAGAGCTCAGAAAAAGAATACTAAATCTTGATTCTTCTGTTAGAGAGGATATTCTAAAGTTTTACGTTGCATATAAAACTACAACTAATTTTGTAGATATAGTGCCGCAAAAAAGCAGATTAAGACTTTCCTTAAATATACAATTTAATAAAGTAAATGACCCAAAAGGAATATGCAAAGATACCACAGAGATAGGCAGATGGGGTAATGGAGACGTAGAAGTAGGCATATCTACTTTTAAAGAATTAGATTACATTATTTTTCTAATAAAACAATCTTTAGATAATATTTTGGAGGAATAAATATGAGCACAAATACCTCGGAAAAAGATTTTCAAAACCATATAGTTAATCATCTGTTATCTACGGGCTATATCAAAAGGGAACCAAGTAATTATATTAAGACAATATGCTTAGATCCGGAGCTTACCCTGAAATTTATTTTAAATACACAACTAAAGGAATGGAAAAAATTTCAAAACATCTATAAAGATAATGCAGAAAAGAAATTCTTGACAAGATTAGTAAAAGAGATTGAAAGAAAAGGCACAATCAATATTTTAAGGAACGGGTTTAAGGATGTTGGTTGTTATTTCAAATTGTTTTATCCCAAACCTAATACACATAAAAATCCTGACTTATT
>CAZMLS010000193.1:0-3210 GCA_964567215.1 uncultured Atribacterota bacterium
ATGGTTTGTAGAGCCTTGAGGTCAGGCTTCACAATTTCACATTTTTATCAATTCTTCAAATTAATTTGATGATAAAACCATATCATTAAAATGTTTTTTTTAATTATAGACCCCTCTTTTATTTTTATTGGTTAAAATATTCCTTTTTTATGACCGACTGTGAAATTTTACTGCTGGGGCCATCCCCCCTGGCAACATTGACAGATATTTTTCCTTCAAGCGCCTGAAATAGCTCCGACACATCACCATGCGTAAAGCCAGGACATAGGATAATGGCATCTATCTTCTCTTTTTTATAGATCCTTTTAGATACTTTTATAGCCTCCTCTTGATTTTTTACTACAAATGTCCAAAGCTTATACTTTCCTGTATCAATTACACTCTGATGTTTTTCATAATCTGCATCCGGCGCATGTGCTAAAAATAATGTTTTAAAAGCCATGATTTATCTCCTTACTTAATTTTACTCGCAACAATATTATATCTTGAAAAGCAAAGGAATGATTCTTTGTTTTATGTTTTAAAGATTTTATTGACTGTCAATTGTGGATACCTATCTTAATAGGTATCTTTTTCCACCTTTTCATTCTTGTATCTGTCTTGGAATAGGTGTCCTTTTCGGTTATACTACTGGTTGATACCTCTTATTATGATGTGATAGATTTTACTTTTACTTTTTATTTTGGCTACCCTCAATATAAAAATTACACCACTGATAGTCTATAATATCAATAGATATTGTAAAACGAAGAACCGTCCCCTGTTTTGTTTGTTGAGCTAGTATAACCGTCCCCTTGTTTTAGGAAAAGGACCCCTTTGACCTACCCATATATAAACGATTATTTGCAAAATTAATAAAAAAGTTTATAATAAGTGTAATAGTCTACAAAGATATACCACAGGAAAATCAGTGGTTAATTTTCAAAACTTCACCTAGAGTTGTGCGTAAACGAAATAGTTCGCTTATTTTAAGTTACCTGCAAGCATAACAAAGACGCTGTGTAAAATGAACGACAAATAGCAATGTAAAATAAATAGAACGTGATTAATAAAATAAACAAAAAAATGAAACATAATATTCTAGCAAGAGCACTCATTGGAACGCAGCAATCAAAACCCAACAATCACGTAAAGGAGAAGAAAATGAAAACAATTAACCGCCGATGGTTATTTCTCAACGCGGTGTTGGCTTGTGTCCTGGCACTAAGCCTGTTCACCGGCATAGAAGCCATCTCCCAGACCAAGCTTGGTACGATTCCTGAGTTCCATCCTGAACTCGAATTGGGTGCACTGCAGGGTTATCTGGATCCCAAGGCGCTACCAAACAGTCTCGCACTGGTTCCTCCGCCTCCTGCTCCTGGCTCGGCCGCATACGCTCTTGATGTTGAGGTCGCCCAAAACACATTCGCTTTGCGCAGCACACCGCGCTTTGTGTTAGCCGCTTCCGACTTCGATCTGAAACTGCCACACGTTGTGGATGTTTTTTCCTGCGCACTCAACGTCCAGATCACAAAGGAAAACGCCCCATATTTATATAACTTGTTATGTCGCTCCTTCAGCGATATAGTTATGTCAACTTACGCTGCAAAGACTTACTACAAACGTAAGCGTCCATTTCAAGAGAATGGTGAGCCTATTGCCGTTCCTGAAGCAAAATCCTCCTTGGAGAATGATCCATCTTATCCATCGGGACACAATGCCCTTGGTTGGGGGTTTGCCCTCATCCTGGCCGAGATTGATCCTGAGCATGCCGACCAGATACTCGACCGGGGCAGGGCTTTTGGCGAGAGCCGCATCGTATGTAACCATCATTGGTATAGTGATACTATTTGGGGTCGTTTCATGGGCGCAGCCACTGTGTCAAGGTTGCACGCAGATCCCACTTTCCTCGCAGATATGGAGGCTGCCAAAGCCGAATTCGCAGCAATTCACGCCAATGGCCTTCCAACATCATACAATTGCAAGACGGAAACTGATGCGCTGGCCTTGGGGTTTCAAGCCAGTAGCGATGACCGCCATTGACATCCTACTCGATCCCGGTCATACGATGCTCAATGTTGCAAAAGTTTATAATGCAACTATGCGCCAAAGTTATCCTATGAAAACAAAGGGACGGTTCTCCGTTTTATACTTTAAAGATCTTATTGACCGTAAATCCAGTTAATCTGGATACCTGCCTTAAAAGATACAAGGTGTCCCTATTTATTTTATAGTACTAGGAATTCAGTTTACCATTTCCAAACGTTTACGGGTTGACTTATAACACAGTATCTATTTCTTTAATCGCTCTTTACTTTATGGTTTGTTTATGAAAATTTTAGTCCTGTTTTTAGCATTTTCTCTAAGATTGTAGTAATAAAACGAATAATCAAATCTATGATAAACTCCTTTAATGAAAACTTCATCCCCCGGAGACAATTTTTCTACATCAGCGGTACTGCAAATCACTACACCTCTAGCTTTGTTCACCTGTGCATCCGCATAATTTTCTACATGTTCAAACTCCCCTTCTGCATTGGACATTATAGATCCTAAACTATCCTGAGCTGTTGCCAAAGTTTCTTCAATGGTCCAGGAAATTGGGTTTATAGCAAGAGCACCCGGCAATAAAACCGGATTATTTCCTTGAACTCCGGGTGCTTCCGTATTATATGAAATTATAACTCCTGTATCGTCAGGACCTTCCGCAAATTTTAAATGTGGATTTTTAGCAAGATAATCCTCTGTAATCGAGTATCCGATAACATAGGCGGCAACCATTCTGGCATACACCTTGGGATTTTCTTTCATATATTCTGACAATAGATAAACCAATATATTTGAGCCTTGAGAATGTCCGGCCAAAATAAATGGACGATCGTTATTGTAGTTTTTGATGTAATATTCGAAGGCTGCAAGTGCATCTGCTTTTGGGATACCCCCAATAACCGCACATTGTTCTTCTATAGGCAAACTTAAGGTATATACGATATCTGCCTGTCTATAATATGGTGCATAAATATTCGCCACGGTCTCAAAAGCAGTAGCTTGTTTTTCAAGTGCTTCTTTTGAACCTTCTAATAAGGAAGGGTTATCGACAGCACAGATATTAGGTTCATTTGGATCGACCTTTTCCCATGCAGTTGGATAAAGGTAAAAAACGTCCACTTCTTCTTCAATGGAAGAAGGCAGTGCCAGCCAGTGCTCAATTTGCGAATAATCGATAGCTTC
>CAZMLS010000194.1:0-3186 GCA_964567215.1 uncultured Atribacterota bacterium
CAAAATTCTTTTCCCCTATTTCGGAAAGTGCCTTTTCAATTTCCTTCTTGTTTCCTACTAAAATCCCCTCACCTATACCATAATCATAACATTCTTTTAAAGCTTTTAAGGTTTCAATATCTTCACCGCCGGCAACAACGATTTTTTCCCTTCCACGTAACTTTAAATTAGCAAATAATTCTTCAAAACTATTGATCATTAATAAACCCTCCTATAAGTACATACACAGATTACACAAACAGATATAAAATTATACCGGATAAACTTGATTTAGGTATATGTTTTTATCTTTTCTACCCCATTTATTACTCTTATAACTGCCTGCGCTAATGCTTTCATTTCTTCTTCACCGGGATAAACTACAACAGGTGCTATCCAATCTGTTCTTTCTTTTATTTTGTTTACCAGAGTAGTACTGTGCGCAATACCTCCGGTAAGAATGATGGCTTCCGCCTCTCCTTTTAATACGGTAGCCATAGCCCCAATTTCTTTAGCAATCTGATAGCACATTGCTTTAAAGATTAATCGGGCATAATCATCTTTTTTTTCTATCATTTTAATAACTTCTCTCAAGTCATTGGTCCCCAAATAAGAGACAAGTCCACCTTTATGAGTAATAAGCTTATATAATTCTTTTTCAGAATGTTTACCGGAATAACATAGATGAATCAGTGCTTTATTAGGAAGAGAGCCTGTTCGCTCGGGAGAAAAAGGTCCTCCATCATTCGCATTGTTTACATCAATAATTTTCCCTTTCCTGATGGGAGCAATAGATATACCTCCACCCAAATGAGCAACGATAAGATTTAACTCTTTAAGTTTTTTCCCCTGTTCTTTCGCATAACGGAAAGCATTAGCTCTAATATTTAAAGTATGAAGTAAAGATTTTCTTTCTATTTCTTTTATCCCGGATATTCGGGCAATATCGGCAAATTCATCAACCGAAATAGGGTCTGCTATATACGAGAGAAGATCCATTTTTTCTGCTATATCACTGGCGATAATTCCACCTAAATTCGAAGCATGTTTTACAGGTGCATTCTTTAAATCATTAATCAGTTTACCATTCATTTTATAAGTTCCGGCAGTCAATGGTTTTAGAATACCACCCCTCCCGATGACTGCCTTAATAGATTTTAAATCAATACTATGCTTTTTTAGTACTTTTAAAACTATATTTTTTCTGAAAGGAATCTGGTCAGCAAGAGAAACAAATTTAGAAAGCTCTTCAATAGAATGTGAAAAAGATTCAACAAATATTTCATGACCTTGCAAATTAAAGAGAGCAATTTTAGTAGATGTTGAACCGGGATTAATAACCAATATATTTACTTTCATATTTTCCTCCTTGATATCAGTGTGTGTTCAATATGTAGTTTATAACAAAGAAAATAACAGGATTCAGAAGCAGGATACTCAAAAGTTAAAATAATAATCAACCTCTTACAACACAAAACTATAGAGAATCAAATATTTATCTCTCTATTATGGCAGACTTAAGACCTCTCTATCCACGCAAATTCTGCAGTTTCTTTATTTTCTACTAATGACTATCTTATTTTAAATTGGCTTTTTAATCTTTTCTTTGCTGCCGACTACACTATTCACTAACGATTAATTTAGATTTTCTATCCCCCTCTTTATCCTCTTTATCCCTTCTTTGATTTCATCCATAGATGTTGCAAAAGACAATCGAATGTAGCCCTCACCGCATGGACCAAACGCAGTACCGGGAACAGTAACCACTTCATAATCTTCCAATAAATACATAGAAAGTTCTTCTGCGCTCTTGTTGGTTTTACTGATATCGACAAAAGCATAAAAAGTTCCTTCAGGTGCATAACAACTTAACTTTTCAATTTCATTTAAACCCTTAACTAAAATATTTCTTCTCTCGTTATAAGCTGTAAACATTTTTAAAACACACTCCTGGGAACCCTGAATTGCTGCTAGCCCGGCCCTCTGTGTGATTGAATTGGCGCATACGGATGTGTTTTGTAATAATTTGGCAATTTCTTTTACCAGATTGGCCGGAGCAGCAAGATAGGCCAGTCTCCAACCAGTCATAGCATAACTTTTAGAAAAACCAAATATGGAAATTGTGCGTTCTTTCATCCCGGGCAAAGATGCAATACTTACATGCTCTCTCCCGTCATAAAGAATATCTTCATAAAGCTCATCACTTATTACAAAAATATCCCTCTCCTGAGCTATTTGAGCAATTGCTGTTAATTCATCCTTATAAAAAGCTGCGCCAGTTGGATTACTGGGAGAATTTAGTAAAATGGCTTTGGTCTTAGAAGTAATACAATCTCTTAGCTTATTCAAATCAAGATGAAAATGATTTTTCCCGTTTAAAGGCAAATGGATTGGAATTCCTCCCGTAAAATATACCTGAGATTCATAGGTTACAAAACCGGGATCAGGAATAATTATTTCATCTTGAGGATTTAGAAGGCTAAAAAAACTAAAAAATAGAGCTTCTGTGCCTCCGGAAGTTACCACTACTTCATCGGAAGATATCGGAATATTATTTTTATTCCTTAGCTTGTTCGCCAGTGCCTCTCTAAATTCCGGAAAACCTAAATTAGGTGTATATCGAGTATATCCCTTATCTAATGCACCCTTTGCCGCTTCCCGAATATGAGAAGGAGTAATAAAATCCGGTTCTCCAATCCCGAAACTAATTAAACCTTTTTTGCTCTGAGCTAAATCAAATAATTTTCTAATTCCTGACGGTTTTATTTTCTTAAAATTTACATTGAGTTCCAAAGCATTTTCTCCTTTTTATATTTTTTCAAACAGTAAAAAAATAAAATATATTTAATGAGATAGCCTACATCTTATTATATTTTTCTTGCCGGAATTGATATTTTTAGTTATTTTTTATCCGGAAATATCCTTTCTCAAATGCTCCTAAGTTGATCTCCAGGCTTTTTGGAGGTAGATTTTCTTTCATGGATTGAATAATTAATTCTTTACTTACCGGAAAACCGGGAGTTGCAATGGCGGCTCCAAGTAAAACCATATTTTCCGAAATAATATTTCCGGCTTCTTTGGCAATTTTTTGAGCATCTATAATAAATAAGTGTTTAATTTTTGTTTTTAATTCTTTAAAAACAGAAGATAGTTCAGGATATTCCGAAATCCCAAGCGAAACAGTAAAAGGTACGATAGGAGAACTAT
>CAZMLS010000195.1:0-3185 GCA_964567215.1 uncultured Atribacterota bacterium
CTTTTTTTGCTATGTGGTTACCTGGTATTTTGTTTAAATAATTTTACGAAAACACGGATAGTAATAGAACGGGTAGAACAGGGAAGAGACCTTTAAAAAACGGATAAGTCCTCTCTTGAAAGAAAGATCAAAAGAGATTCCCCGCAAGCAACGATATGCCAACAGACCCTCTTTAGAGGATGCTTTAAATAGATTTGATAAACATCAAAGAGATCAGGCTATCTATATAGCGCATGTACATCATGGCTATACCCTAAAGGAAATCGCCGAATATCTCAGCATCCATTATGCTACAGTAAGCAGGGCGGTAAAAAAAATGGAATAAAAGGATTAAATGTTGCATTGCAAGACATGACCCTGATATTTTATTGATAAGGAATGCCAGGCGAAAAGGATAAATGATATATAAAAAAAAGAAAGAAGAATTGATAGTAAATCATCAAGAACAGCAGGATATATTTGAAATAAAGGGGTCAGGTCTCAACATTTGACATAACTTTTTCCTATAACTTGAACTAATCTAACAAAAGGTGTTTTTATAGATAAAAAAAATTGAAACTACCCGGAATTTTTACCCAATGAGAGCATTCTATACGGGTGGTGTTATTATAAAGATATCTGTCTTTTGTTTAAACATCAATATTTTGTTGGAAGTCTGCCGGAAAATTCGACCCATAATCACCACAATAAATTAGATAAAGCTAACATAATAATTCGGTATCTTTATTCTCTTAATCTCTGAACCATAACTCCACTGATAATCAGGACAATACCCCCGATTAACTGGATAAAATTAATAGTTTCATTTAGAAATAAAATACCCAGAATTAAATTGATGACAGGAACAAACATAGTCATCATGACATAATAAGTCATACTGGTAATACGAATAGTTTTATTCATAAAAAGAATGATTAGTGCCTCTGTTAGACCGGAAAGGAAGACGAACAGGATTCCTGTTGAAGAAAATACATTGACCTTCAGAATAAAAATGAATATTAAGGCAAAGATAGCAGCGCAAGAAGTGACTCCCCAACTGATTATTTCCGGCTCAAGCATTTTTGCCAGTTTCTTATTAATGATAGAGAAGGAGGAAAAAAAGAAAGCGGCTACTATAATTAACAAATCACCAAAATGTGGAAGGATAAATTGTCCTCTGGTAGTAACCAGATAGATACCCGTAAAAAAAGTAAAGGCAAGAAATATTTTTTCTTTGGTAATTTTTTCTTGGAAAAAGAAAAATGCAAGGATAGGAACAAAGATTAAGTTACTTTTGATAATAAAGCTATAATTAATCGAGGTAGTGAATCTAAGGCCGTAGGTACTGGCAAGATAAGCAGAAATGAGAAAAAAACCAGCAAAAAATACATTTTTCCATTCCCACCGTTTTATGTCTTTAATTTTTCTAATATTTTTTCTCTGAAAAAGAAGAAGGTTTATGTTCAGAATAATAGAGGCAATTAATAAAAATTGAATCAACAAGGTCATAGGTGGAACACCTTTGGTCAAAGCTATCTTTTTAAAAAAGATAGAAAATGATAGTAAAATTGCTACAGTAGAACCATAAACTAATCTTTTGGGAATCATATTTACCTCAAATAATTTAAATCGACACAATAACTAATAATAACAGATTATTTATGTAATTTAAATAGAAAATATTGATAAAAGTGAATCTGCCTTCCGGATTCCTCGCATTAAAAAAATAGGGGATTTTTTGAGGAAGAAAAGTTTGTTACTAATTTATATTTCTTTTGCTATAATAAAATAGTAAATTATAATATTATTAAATTAGTAATTTATTATTTTAATAGAAAGGAACAAAGAGCAATCCCTGAGTAAATATATTTTTTGTATTAAAATATAATGGGAGCATGCTTCCATTTTCTTATACAATTAATATTTTACTTTTAAATTAGATAAACAGGGAAGGGTGCTAGCTTAATAATTGGTAACTTCTGGTAGAAAACCTACGGGATATAAGGAATTTCTTAACCAGATGGTTGAGGCTTTTCCTTTATCTATTGGCGAGAGACAGAAAAGGAAATTATTATGAATCGATTTTTCAAAATACTCGTTATCGGGCTCTTGGTATTAACAGGAGTTTTTTTTATTTATCATTACTTAAATCTAGAGCCTTCCGCTAATTCTAATGTTATTCCGGTTTATACCTATAAGGTTGTCAATACTTATCCTCATGATAGAAGTGCTTTCACAGAAGGTTTGGTATTTGAAGATGGTGTTTTATATGAAGGAACAGGTCTTCATGGATATTCCACCTTACGTAGAGTGAAATTAGAAACTGGAGAAATCTTACAAATTTGTGAACTACCACCTCAACTTTTTGGTGAAGGGGTGGCCATTTATGGAAATAAAATTATACAGTTGACCTGGCAATCCAATATCGGTTTTGTCTATGATAAACACAGTTTTAAATTACTACAAGAGTTTAATTATCCGCATGAAGGTTGGGGTATTACATTTAATGGAAAGCATCTAATCATGAGTGATGGTACCTCAACATTGCATTTCTTAAATCCTGAAACCTTTGAGGAAATTAACCAGATTGAAGTTACAGTAAATGATATTCCTGTGAACAGAATAAATGAATTAGAATATATTCAAGGGGAAATCTATGCCAATATCTGGCAGACAGAACGTATCGCCAGGATTAATCCTTTAACCGGTCAAGTAATTGGATGGATAGACCTGAAAGGAATTTTAAGTCTAAAAGACGGTAGTGGGGCAGTGGATGTTCTTAATGGTATTGCCTATGACGTAAAGAATAATCGATTGTTTGTGACCGGAAAATTTTGGCCAAAACTTTTTCAGATTGAATTGATAGAGCAGGGGGACTGCGTGATATAGATTTAAATAAGTGATAGATCTCATTTCTTTAGATAATTAATATTTTACTTTTAAATAAGATAAATAGAGAAGATGTTTCAAATCAATAATTTTGTAACTTTAACTGAAAACTGATAGCATCTGAAGAGTTTTATAACCGGATGCTTTAGTCTTTAATGAAAATTCGGTCTTGTATTAAAAATAGGCTTCGTAATTTCATTTTTAGAGGGGGTCTTTTTCTAAATAGAACAATGGTATTTAGTAAAGAAATAAAGGATTTGGTTATAAGCGAGAGAAGAAATAATAAAAAAAGTAAAAAGAAATGTAAAATACTAGTG
>CAZMLS010000196.1:0-3169 GCA_964567215.1 uncultured Atribacterota bacterium
TCAAGAGCCGATATCCCAGTGTTATACCATATTCTATCGATAGTTTTTGATGTTGGGGTAACATAACTTGCATTGGCTATCCAAGTATCTCTTGCAGTATTAGTCGCAAATATCCCCGCTAAATATAAAATATGCCCAACTGCATCCTCAACGGTCTGGGTAGTCATGCAATATACTTTTAGATTATTCGTCCCTGCAAAATCGGGAATTCTTTGCTTTGTAAAACAGAATTGATTATTATGCCAATCATATGTCCAGTCCTGATTTTTATATATTTCCTCATAATTGCTGCCATCATAGGGGCTTGTTGAGTCTAAATAGGCAATATAAACACCTTTGCAGTTGACATTTAAATCATACCTTACCTGTCCAGATACCGTATTTAATAATTCGCTTGTCCCCCAATAAGTATCCGGAGAATAAAGTCTATATTCGGTAATTATCCTCATAAAATCCCTACCTGTTATAGTGCAAATATTCTGCCCTGCCTGCTCATTCAATTTATAATCATCTACTCTCCCAATTAGCCATTGGTAATAATATTCAGTCCCGCTAACCTTAATCCCCGCATATAACTTTATCCGCCGTCCTTGTTTTAGATAATCATAATAAGGAGAAATGTCATTATAAGGATTGAATTGGTCATCGGTATTTAATACAGTTATTGAAAAGGAATAAGAGCATAATCGCCCTACTTGATTTTCAATATTAGTATTAATATTAAAATCTATTATATCGGGGAGAGCTATATATGTACCTACTCCATCAGAATCAATTTCTACCTTTCCGATAACAATGTTTGATTTATTTTTAAAATCCGCTGAAGTAAGCGGAGTTATTGATTGCATATTTATACCTCTTGGAGAACAAAATTAATTTCATAAGTGCCGGTAGATTTATTAAGGTCACCGATAAATTTCACTGTATAAGTAATTGTTTTATGTATAAAATTTAAAGTCGTGCCCTTATCGAATTCAGATTCTATGTTAATTACCTCTGTTGCTGTTGGCCTAACTAATACCACATCAAATAATCTTTTAACTGACGGTGCTTCCTGAATCTTCTTTGTACCATCAAGAAGAGTAAATACATTAGCTACCTTTTGTCGGGAGGTCGCCACTATTGCATTTGTAAAAGTTGTTTCTGCCGCTGCCGTACCAATCATAATATCCAAATTTTCACCCTCCTAATTTGTCGCAAACTTTAATCCTCTATATTTGGCCTGCCGTTCAATTAATCTAAACATATTTTGGGCATCACTTTCACTGAATTTTGGGGTATTTATCACAATAGCACCTGCTCCGATATTTACGGATGTCGAATAATTACTTCGTTGATCATAAGTATTTTGACCTGCAGAAATTCCCCCTACTGAACCGCCGCCAGCAAAAGCAGGAGTAGGAGTCTGGAGACCTCCGGCAATCGCTCCAACAAGATTTTGAGGGATGGCTTTAAATCTTTTTATAAAATCAGTCATAGGTTTAGCTATTACATATTCGCCAGGAGTAAGCATAGCAGGAACGGTATCGGTGGAACTACCGCCAGAAGCGAATCCTTTAACTGCTCCGCCTTCCTCATAACCTACCCCGCCGCCTTTATCAAAACCAAGGTTACCCCATAATTTCCAGAAGTTTGCCCAAGTTAATCCTCCTCCTGTTAAAACAGTCCATGCAAGCATTAATGGTATTGCTATTAATAGTTTCGCTATCATATTCGATATATATGTCTTTAGGACTTTCCATAAACCTTCCCAAAAACCTTTCCAATCCGATTCATAATCTTCAATTCCAAAAAAGAAATTCTCTATAGCAGGTGTTAAATTATCTACTATATAATTGGAAACTAACTTAAGGGCTTCCCACGCAATTTCCCCAAACTTCGTAAATGCAGTTCCAACATCACCTAATTTTGCAATCTGTAAATCATACAACTCATCAACAATTTCAAGTTCAATTCCTAAATCTATTAGCCTTTGTCTTTCATCATCAAGAGCTTGAATTGCTGCCGCTCTTGGGTCTTTTATTTCAAGTATTTTATTCCTAATGTTATCATAAGCCCCTGCCAATTCTTTCTTTTGTTCTATATTTTCTTTTTCCGCTTCCGTTAACTTATCTACTCCCTCTATCTCTAAATCCCTCGCAATGTTTATTTTGCGTATTTCTTTTTCTTGTGCTTTGGTTTTCAGTGTTGATTCTTTTATCACTTTTATATAGTCGTCATATCTCTCGTTTATCTTTTTTATTTTTACCTCATAAGGCTCATGGGTTAATCTAAAGATGGCATCCTCTACTGATTTAGTAACTTTTGCCACTTCTTCCATAATATCTATATGGTCTTTTATTTCTTTATCTACATCTTTTAATTTTTGAATTTCTAAATCAAATACTTTATTGGCTAATTTAACGCTACCGCCTAATTTGATATAAGCATCTCTTGCTTCTTCAAGTTTCTTAATACTATTCTCCGTAGCAGTATGGGTTAATTCATATAATCTATTTTCAATTTCTGTTTGAGCATTAGCAAGTTCTTTTTCTGCTGTTAAAGCCTTTAAAGCCGTTTCCTGTTTAGCCTGCTCTTCGGCTATTTTAGCTGCTATTTTTGCTGCTTCTTTATCTAATTCTGCTTTTTCTTCAGTTACATCAATCCCCGCTTCTTCTGCCTTTGTTAATTCTTCATATCTTTGTGCAAGCAGTAACATTTTCATATTTAGGTTATCAAGAGAATCTTCTAATGCTTTTCTTTCAGCTGCACCGCCTGTAAAAGTTCCTGTAAGGTGGTCACCTAATTCACCCATTAAAAACATAATATGAGTAGCTTCATCTTCAAGATTTTTCATTTCTGTTTCTATTTCAGCAACTGAAAGATTTTCTAAATTGATTTGTGCTGCATAAACTTTCTCATTCATATTATCAAGCAAACTATTTAATTTTATGAAACCTGCTATTATTGCTCCTGTAACTAAGAAGGGAATAAAAGCCCCGGATAATAATTTAACTCCCGCAATTAGGCCTGGCAATATTACTGCTATTGGCCCAAGAACTGCCAAAGCTATACCTAATTTAGCTCCCCATTTGACTATACTTTCCACTAATGGTTTATTTGCATCCGCCCACTCTCTTATTTTTCCTATAGTTTCAGTAAATCCTTGAATTAAAGGAACTAACATCGG
>CAZMLS010000197.1:0-3117 GCA_964567215.1 uncultured Atribacterota bacterium
CCTCCTGAAATTTATTAAATTAGATAGATATTTCTTAACTTTCTATATCCAGCACTTCCTAAAATTTAACCTTCTTTATTAGTTCAACCACTCACGCAAAAAAAAGCCGGTAGTCTGGCGGTCATAGCCTTAAATAACTAAGGCCTTAGATCCTTGGCTTTGCGTACTATCCTTTCGGAATAGCTTGCCTTTGTCATGCTTTAGAAGTTAACTATACTATTATATATTTATAATATACTAAATATGTTTTAAAAATCCTTCTTTTTCTTTAAAAATATTTCCATATTATGGTATTTTTTTTCTGATTTATAGGATAATAATAAAATTAGGCTTAAAATTAAGAGATTTTGCCGTACATTTTCTTAATTTTCTTGTTTTAATAAATTTTTAAAAATCCTTCTTTTTCTATAAAATAATTCATAAAAAAAGCCCTTCAGCAAAAAACCGAAGGGCTTTATTTGCAAAAAAATGGTGGAGGCGGCGAGATTCGAACTCGCGTCCAAAGATATTTCAGTAAAAACCGCTACGAGCGTAGTCTATGATTTTTTTTCTCACTCTTTTTACCTCCCATAGACAGGATGTAAATCAAGCCAGCCCTAAATTTTCTCTTCTAATTTTCAGGGCAAAAAAGTAGAAGATAACCTGCTAATGGTTACACCCAAAAAGATCCCGCAGATAAAAACCCTTTCAGACGTGCAGCCTAATTAGGCTGCAAATGCTAATTGTTTATTTTCAGCAATTAATGTTTTTCCATTGTTTAACGAGATATGGAACCTCGACCCGCTATTTTTACCTCTATGATCCCTGTCGAAACCTATCGCCCCCATGTTTTATTTTTTAGTTCTCTATCTACATCTCTCTTAGCATCTTTTTCAGCCAACGAGTGACGTTTATCGTATAGTTTTTTTCCTTTAGCTAATGCTAGTTCAATCTTGGCATGACCTCTTTTAAAATAAATACGTAAAGGAATTAAGGTTAAGCCTTTTTCCTCAACCTGTGCTTTAATACGATTCATCTCCCTATGATGCATTAGCAACTTACGTTTTCTTTTTGGATCTACATTAAATATATTTCCAAAAACATAAGGAGATATATGCATATCTATAATATATAATTCATTATTATCAAATTGGGCAAAACCTTCTCGGAGACTAACCTTTCCTTCTCTTAAAGATTTAACCTCTGTTCCTTTCAAAACCAATCCAGCCTCATAAGTATCTAATATACTATACTCATATCGTGCTTTCCTATTTACAGCTATATTTTTTGTATTGCTTTTAATTTCGGTACCCATTATTTTTCCTCGTATTGCATTTGAATTATAACATGATCGGAGATAATTTTCAATCGTAAAAAATCGTTTTGTCATTAGTTAAGAAAACGAAAAAATAAATGTAAAAATAATATAAGTTGCACAAGGGACAGATCTTGTATCTGTTCTATTACCAGCGAATAGGTGTGGGATGTAAATGTAGAGCGACAAAGAAAAAAATGGATTCCTTTATCGAGGGAATGACATACCCCCTCCTGTAGGACAGGCGTCTCGCCTGTCTATTTGGAAAAAAAAGTATATAGTATCAAGTATTTTTATCGGATAACGTATAGATATGGAAGAGGAAGCCGGGGTAAGGAGTTAATTGGTTAATTGCAATCATTATCTCCTTTTCATTGCTAATGTGCTATTCAGTCTACTATCCAAAACATATAATATTACATATAAGATAAAACTGATTAATAGGGGAATTACTGCAAAACGGTAAGCGTAAATCAAGCTTGATTGATCAGCAATCCATCCATATAAGGTGGGAGCAATTGTAGCCGAAAGCCCTTCAACAAAGAAACTTATTCCAAACATTTTGCCCTGTTTATGAACGGGACATACGAAAGTCAACCAGGTGTTTTGGTTAGGAAAAAATATTCCTTCTAAAATTCCTATACTACCTATAAAGACGATAAGGATTAAGGGTTTAGTAATATAAGTAATCCCTAAAATCAGAGATGTAGTCAGAAAAGTAGTAAACAGTATAAAAAAAAGTGGTTGACCTTTATCTGTTATTTTACTTGAAAGAAGACTTCCAGAAAGTACACCTATGAAAAATAAACTAATAATCCAGGCAGAAATCTCAGCTTTCAAGTATAAATAGTCTGTTGCATAAAGAGGTAAAAAAGAAAGAACAGCCCAAAAACCCAAGCTTCGAAAACCTAAACTAATGAAGAATAAATAGATATACCTTTTCTTGATTTTTTTCTCTGCTTCAGCTTTATGATTTTTTGCATCTTTTTTTGATTTAAGATAGGCATAAGCCAATAAATAACCAGGCAAAGAAAATAATAAGCAGGTAATTTTCCATCCCCATATTTGCACAAAAATACCAAATAATATACTGGCAACAACCAGGCCTGCTGTCCCGGCAGCAGAAAACAAACTTATATATTTTCCTCTCTTGCTTGCCTTGGAATTTTCTCTAACGATAGCAGTTGCCAGAGGGTGAAAAGTAGATACACCAATAGCCAGACTCAATAAAAATGCAATAATCGTTTGAATATTATTAATCCAAACCAAACCACCCAATAATATTGAGGAAAAGATAAAACCAACTGCGATAATTATTCTTTTATCGTAATGGTCTCCAAGATGTCCAAATACCAATGAAAAGATAGATCTTAGAGCAACATGAATGCTTAAGATCAAGCCTGATTGCACATAATTAATTTGGAATTGTTCTCTAAAAAGAGGTAAAAGTAAAGGAATAATAAAGAAATAAATATCATTATAGGCATGACCCATGGCATTTAATTTTAATTTTGAACTTATGGCTTTTTTCTCTGACATATGGTTATCTTCTTTTTGAATCGTTCTACGAAAGAATTATTTTAATGATTTTTATATTTTGTCAACTACCAGGAAAGTATCGGGTATATCGTCCTTCTTCCCGTAGGACAAGGCTTTCTACCTGTCTATTGGCATCTAAAATCGGTATATAGTTAACATAGGAAATCATTAGTAAATAGTTGTTACTTAATGGATTTGGGAACAGAAGCTTTTTTTAATCTTTCCATAATAGCCAATCCAAGGCCATATTTTTCGAGACTTTCTGCTATAATGACATCAAATTT
>CAZMLS010000198.1:0-3070 GCA_964567215.1 uncultured Atribacterota bacterium
TTTACTAACGACTATTCACTAACGACTAACGACTAATTTACTAACGACTAATTTACTAACGACTAATTTAATGGAGGAAAAAATGTACAAAAAAGAAAAAGAACAATTTGCAGAAATGATATCTATAATAGCTAAATTAAGAGGTCCCGAAGGTTGCCTCTGGGATAGGAAACAAACTCTGGAGACTTTAGCGCCGAATATCATCGAAGAAGCTAAAGAAGTATCTGATGCCGTTGAAACGAAGGATATGAATAATTTATGCGAGGAATTAGGAGACCTGTTGATGGTTATTCTAATGAATATTGAAATTGCAAAAGAAAAAGGCCTATTTACTTGTTCCGATGTATTGGACGGAGCAATTGAAAAATTTACCAGAAGACATCCTCATGTCTTTGGAGACGTAAAAGTAAATAATTCTGACGAAGCATTAGCAGTATGGAAACAGATGAAAAAAGAGGAGAAAGAAAAGAACACAGGCAATCAAGTTCGAAGAAGAGACTAAGAAGATAATTCCATTGTTAAAGACACTTATAAATTCCTACTAAATTTATAATTTCTCTTATTGGTGTTAAGAACCGTAAAAAATATAATCGATAATGTTTTTTAAAAGCGTCTAATTTTCTTAATTACAAGCATGGAAATTTATTATAAGATATAGTAAGATATCTTTCCCCATATATTAATATAGAAGAAGCAAATTATTTAATTATTATCGTAGAAAAAGGAGCTGACAAAATGATTTTAATATCTAACAAACTGACCTTTAAAAGAAATAATTTTTTTGGGATTAGTACAGCATTCTTTATGCTTGCCATAGCAATTACTCTACTTTCTTTCCCGGTAACGGGGGAAGCCTCTCCAAAATTCCTTATCTTCCATCTGGATGCTGTATCCTCACAGAATTTCTTTCAATATATGGAGGATGGCGATCTTCCTAATCTAAAGGCTTTTTTTGAAGATGGCCACATGATCCATCATGGTCTTAGCTTATTTCCTGGAGGGACAGAAACAATCTACCCTCGTTTAAAGGCAGGATTAAATAATTCTATTGGGGATAGTGTGGGATGGGGTTATTACAACAGGGAAAAAGAACAAGTTGTATCAACACAAAAGACGTTTTTTTATCTATTTTCCTATTTACCTCGATTAGCGAAATCTAGTTTTATTTATGGATTACCCGTGCTTGATACTTTTAACTTTCTTCCTTTTCTTAATATTCCCGAACTTCTGGAAACCTATGGTGTTGTAGAATTTATTTGGTTTGCCACCGATTCTCTTGGCCATATGATGGGACAAGATTTATATAAAGCCAGTATTCGCAGGTTTGACCGATATTTTGGTAGTTTGTTGAAAAGATTGAATCTTGATGAACTAAACCTAATTCTTTATTGTGACCATGGTATGTCTTTTGGTGATTTTACGATTATCAATCAAACGAAAGAAATTAAAAGAATTGTAGGAGATAACATCCAGGCATTTTTCTACCCTAATTTATATATTAAAAATCCCGAATTAAAAGATAAAATATCCAGGGACATTATTCGGGATAGTGAAATTGATTTTGCCTTTTATAGAGAGAGTCCTCATCGGGTAGTGGGCTATTCAAATCAAGGGAAAATTATTTTCGAAGGAAAAGAAGAGAAAATTCGCTACTTATTTGAAAGTGAAGATGTATTTGGTTATTATCGTTCCGGTTATAACGGAGAATGGTTAACTGATTTGGAATGGTTATCCCTTACCAGGGAGAACAAGTTTCCCGCAGTTCCTCCCAATATATACAATCTCCTTTTAAATAAGAATGCAGGGGATATAATAGTAGTAATAAGCCCACCAAGAATTCTTTATACTTATTTACACTATTCCGCTAATCATGCCGGGCTGACTAATACTGACTTAATGATGCCTATTTTGCTTAAAGGTCCACAATTGGAGCATCTCTACGACCGGGAAGAGATGTGGTTACACAACCTCTATACCAGCATTCCTGAACTCAGTTTTGAGAATCTGGAACCGGAAAGAGAGAAAAACTCTTTTAGTTTTCGGGGAAACGGCCTCGGAGAATATGATTTAGGTTTTGAGATGAATCTTTCCCCGGCTTATCGCTGGAATGTCGGTTTTGGCTATTCCGATGATATCTATCGCGGCTGGTTGGAATATGATATCTACAGTTCCTATTTCATGCGCCTATGGACAGGTGCCGGCTTAGAATTTCAGGAGAAAAATATGGAACCTTTTGTACAAGCCCGACTACAGATGGACTTTGGAAAAATACAGTTGAATTGCGGATGGCAGTATGACCGGGAAGGATGGCAGGAGAATACCAAAGAAATTGCTTATCAAATCAATGAACATCTGGCTTTAGAGTGGTTTGTACCTAATGGACTGGGGTTGAGTGTCAGCTGGTAAGATTTTCAATATAAACTATATTAAGATATAAAAAAATAGAAAAAATTATCTCATGCAATCTATCAAAGTAAATATCAAATCACTTGATATCCCAGTTATAAAAATTGAAATAGCAAAAGAAAAAGGTTTATTTACTTATTCTGATGTATTGGACGGAGCAATTGAAAAATTTACCAGAAGACATCCTCATGTCTTTGGAGACGTAAAAGTAAATAATCCCGAGGAAGCATTAGCAGTATGGAAACAGATGAAAAAAGAGGAAAAAGAATTAAAAAAGAAAAATAATAAATTAAATAAATAGAAATAAAAATAAATTTAGAAATCGATTTATCCCATTTGGAATATATGATATAATAATAAGTCAGTTAGCTAAGAAAATGAAAGATAAAATCAGTATTCAGGAGCCAGGAGTCAGAATCCAGAATAAAGATAAAGAATAGAAGCCAGAAATCAATCGGCCAATCGGTAGATTAATCTTAATCTTTATCTTAAATTGGTTAATTGGACAATCGGTCAATCGGCCAATTATATTATCTTGTATTTCTTGTTATTAACCGGTAAACTGGCTAACTGGGTAACAGGCTAACTGAATTATCTTGTATTTATCTTAATTGGTTAATTGGACAATCGGTCAATCGGCCAATTATATTATCTTGTATTTCTT
>CAZMLS010000199.1:0-1872 GCA_964567215.1 uncultured Atribacterota bacterium
AAAAAGATAAAAAAGGTAATGTTAGATGTAGAACTTATTATAAGAGAAACGTAATGATTAATATTAAAAAATTAATCTGTATTATAATTTTCTACTATTTATTAGTTTTTCAAGGAGGTAATTTGTGCCAGAAAAAAGAAACTTCAAAAATGCAGTAAAGATGAATAATATTGAGAAATATTTTGGGCATACTGCTGCACTTAAAGGAGTAAACTTCGAAGTAGGAGCCAACGAGATAGTGGGATTAATTGGGGATAATGGTGCTGGTAAATCAACATTAATTAAAATTATAACCGGCGTTTTCCCTCCCACTAATGGAGAAATATATATTCGTGATAAAAAAATTCCTCTTCGAAATTATAATGTTAAGCAAGCTTACAAATTAGGAATCGAGGCAGTATTTCAAGATAAATCATTGGGAGAAAAACAGGATCTTTGGAGAAACTTTTTTATTGGCAGGCAGATTACTAACCGCTTGGGATTTATTAAAGTTCGCGAAGAAAAAGAAATTGCTCGGAAAATTATGTTTGATATGATTGGTTTTCGAGGAGTAGGAATTTCAGCGGAATCTAAAGCTAACAAGTTGTCAGGGGGAGAGAGACAGGGAATTGCAATTGGTAGAGCAATGTATTTTGATGCAGAACTAATAATACTCGATGAGCCAACTTCAGCTTTATCACTTAAGGAAGTTCGTAAAGTATTAAATTTTGTGAGAAAGATAAAAGAATCCGGAAGGGCTTGTATATATATTTCTCATATTTTATCAGATGTATATGAAATCTCAGATAAATTTATAATTTTAGATCGAGGGGAAATAGTTGCTACTATTAAAAAAAATGAGGTAACTCTAAAGAAGCTTAGTGAGTTTATGCTTAAATATGCATATGGAAAATAAGGAGAACATCAACTAATGAAACATTTAAAAATGTCTATTGCTAAATTAGTAAAAATTGAAGGTCTAACAATTACAAGTGTCTTTTTTGCTTTAATGATAGTTTTTGTTATAACTGCTCCCCGTGTATTTACTGGTTATAGGATTTATATGTCTTTTTTACAAACAGTTCCTCCACTTTTAATCTTAGCCTTAGGTCTTACCCTTGTAATTACAGCCGGAGAAATGGATTTAAGTTTTTCAGCAATAATTGCCTTTTCCGGTTTTGTATTTTGTTACATTTTTCGCACCTTCGGAACACCCTGGTTAGCTTTTATTCTTGCACTTTCTTCCGGTGCTTTAGTAGGTCTTATTAATGGGTGGTTGGTTGCAAAAGTTGGAATTCCTTCTATAATGGCTACTTTAGCAGCACAATTTTTTTGGAATGGTTTGACTATTCTTTTGTCTGGTGGACTTTCCTGGAATATTAAGGAAATTAGACCATATTTTATTCATACTTTATTTGTAGGAAGAATTGGAGGTTTAATACCTGCTCAAAGTTTATGGGGGATAGCTGTGGCAGTATTTTTGTGGTTTATTCTCAATAGACATACTTTTGGTGAACATATATTGTTTATTGGTGACAATGAAGAAGTAGCCAAAGTTATGGGAGTAAATGTTACAGCAACTAAGATAAAACTCTTCGTGTTTATGGGGGTAATATCAGCTTTTGCCGGAGTTTTATTAACTTTAGAGATGATAAATTTTTGGACAACTCAAGGAGCAGGACTTCTTTTGCCGACTATGGCAGCAGTCTTTATTGGGGGGACTTCTATTACCGGAGGGTATGGAACGATTATAGGAAGTTTTTTTGGTGCTTATATCGTAGGTTCCTTAGAAGCAGGAGTAGTTGCCAGCGGAATTGGGGGATACTGGACACGTTTAGTTACTGGTTTGGTAATGGCTGCTTCTGTTAGTTTAAATATTATATTAAATAAAGA
>CAZMLS010000199.1:1972-3065 GCA_964567215.1 uncultured Atribacterota bacterium
AAAAAAAATTGGAGGAAAGTAAAAATGAAAAAGTTTCTAATAATTATAATTATGGCTTTAATTGTGTGTGGTTTATTGGCCAGTACAAGTTTAATTGCAGGCGCTGCAGGAGAAGAACTATTAGGTTCAGGAATGATAGTTTATATGCAGATGGGTGGTACAGAAGGTGACCCCTCAACACTTGCTCGTACAAATGGGGCAAGGGCCGCCGCTAAACACTTGGGCGTAAAGCTTATTGAACAATATTCAGCATGGCAGTCAGAAAAAATGATTAACCAGTTTAAAGAAGCTCTTGCCGCTTCACCTGATGGAATTGTTATTATGGGACATCCTGGAGAAGGCGCATTTGAAGCACTGGTTGAAGAAGCAATGAGTAGAGGGATTATAGTAACCAGTGGAAATAATCCTCTTCCTAACTTGCAGATGATGTATCAAGATAAAGGATTTGGCTATGCAGGGGCGGATCTTCATGCAGGAGGATATCTGACCGGCCAAACTATGATAAAACAAGGACTTAAAGCTGGAGATAAGGCTCTAGTCTATGGGCTTTTTTCACAAGAGGGTAGAAGAAAAAGTCCTATGGGAATAGTTGATGCCCTTGAAGATGCAGGGTTAGTTGTAGAAATGCTAGACATTTCTCCTGATGTAGATTCAGAAGCATCTCTTTGTATTCCGATTCTTACCGCCTACCTGGAAAGAAATCCTGATCTAAAAGCCATTGGTACCCAACACGGTAATGTAACCGCAAATATGATGAAAGTGTTGGAGGCAGCAGGGAAAAAACCAGGTGAAGTCATTTGCGGAGGGATAGATCTTTCTCCCGCAACTATTGAAGGTATTGAAAAAGGGTATGTAAGTGCATCATTTGACCAGATGCTTTACCTACAAGGATTTTTACCGGTTACCCAGGTCGTATTAGCTAAAAAATATAAAATTCCTGGTCTGGTTATTAATACAGGAGTAGGTATTGCTACCCCACAGAATATCGGAGAATTAAAAACATTGATAGAGCAAGGAATTAGGTAATATATTTTTTCGATTAGGGAGGGAAGAGTAGATAACCCTTTCCTCCCTATATCAAAGTTTAAAGAGG
>CAZMLS010000200.1:0-3037 GCA_964567215.1 uncultured Atribacterota bacterium
TCATCATCTCTTCAAGTTCTGCCCCTATACAACCCCTTAAAGTCGAATCTATTTTTTTGTAGAATATATCTTTAGCGCAGAAATTTAACTTTTCTAATACCTTATTCAATCTTTGTCGAACAATATTTGCATCTGTTACTTCTCTCGTCTCAGTATCAATTACTAAAACATCTATTTCGTCTTCGCCAGGAATAATGATATTTCCTGATTCTTCTAATATTGAAACAATTGCATTATATCCCTTTTTAGAAAATTGAGCCCCCGTATCATTTGCCCCGGTTAAATCATCTGCTATAATATAGAACATATTCCTGCCTTATCTTTCTTTAAAAAAATTATACTTTACTGATTATTTTAATTTTTCTTTATCTAACTACTTTAATAAGCAAATATCGTGCCAATCTTTTATCTTTTAAAATATTTTTTAATATTTCCTTATGTTTAAAGGTAAAAACGCCAATAATAAAATAATAATTAGAATGTGATAAATAATGTTCTTAAATAATAGGTTTTATTTTGAAACTATTTGAATATATAATATTAATAAAAAAACACTATTCAAATTGGTTTTAAAGTGTATAAAACTTAAGAAGTTTCATTTTGAATAGTGTTTCATAATGATAATTTGTTAATTTTATAGATATTATTTAATATTCAACTTTCTCCATAATGTGGTCCTGCCAATACCTAATCTTTTTGCTGCCGCGGCTTTATTCCCTTTTTCTTCTTGAACAACTCTTTTAATGATGTTTCTTTCAATTCCTTCTAAGTTCCCCATTAAGGGAATGCTCATATCACTCTTAAAGACACCATCTCTATTTAATCCAAGTTTATTCCCTGGCAGAGAGTTCATAATCTCTCTAACTAAACTAGTCCTGATATAATCTTCTTGGGTCCTAACCATTAACCTTTCCACGATATTTTCTAATTGTCTAACATTCCCTGGCCAGGTGTAATTTTCTAAAATTTGTATACCTTCTGTTGAAATCCCTCCAACTGCTTTTTTTAGTCTTTGTCTGTACTTTTTGATAAAAAAATTTACTAATAAAGGTACATCTCTTCCTCGCTCCCATACAGGAGGAAGATTTAGATTTAACACGTTGATTCGGTAATACAAATCTTCTCTAAATTTCTTTTTCTCAACCAATTGATAGAGATCTTTATTAGTGGAAACTATAATTCTGACATCAACGGGAGTTAACTTATCATCCCCTACTCTTCTGACTTTACGCTCTTGAAGAACTCTTAACAATCGAGCTTGAATATCTGGCGAAATTTCTCCTATTTCGTCAAGAAAAATAGTCCCTTTGTGAGCTTGCTCAAAGAGACCCATTTTCCCTTCCTTTTTTGCACCGGTAAATGCACCTCCAACATATCCAAAAAGTTCACTTTCCAGAAGATTTTCTGGAATAGCAGCACAATTAAAAGCCACAAATGGATTATTTTTTCGCGGGCTAGCATTATGTATAGCTTGAGCAAAAAGTTCTTTGCCAGTTCCAGTTTCACCATAAATTAATAGAGGCGAATCAACCTGAGCATAGTTTTCTGCCTCTTCTTTGGCATGCGCTATTGCTGGGCTTTGTCCAATAATATCTTCAAAAGTATTTTCAGCAACATGTCCTTTTAAATATAGCTCTTCCCTTATCCTCTGTTCCATTTTTTGTATTTGGGAAATCCGATGAAACGTAACTATCACCCGGAATATTTCATTATTAATTTTAATTGGAATAACATTGGCCACAATTTTTTTATCTCCAATTGTCCATACCTTGTCCTTTTCTTCATGGCCCTTATGGATAACCTTTAAAATATCCATAGTAGGAAGAATTTCTTTTATGTTTTTTCCTATTACTTTATAAGCTTTCTTATCAAAAATATCCTCTGCCCGGGGGTTAAATGTATCAATAACTCCCTTCTGGTCTATACTAATGATACCATCATATGCAAAGTTAATAATGCTTTCTATACGTTTAGTCTTCTCAATTTCCTGCTTTCTAACCTGAGCTACTCTTTCCGCTTCCAAAATTGCTTGAGCTAAGGTCTCTTTACCTGATCTAATTAGAAGAGCATTCATCCCTAACTGTTTAGCTATTTTTACAGAAATATTATCTCCAACCACCCAATGGTAATTTTGCTCCTTTATCTCAATAAGTTTTTTTTCAATACAATGGGTCTGGTCGTGCCAATCTTCTTTCAAAGTTATAACTTTAAGATTAAGGCCCATAATATCTCCTAGGTCTTCAATACCATAAGTAAAAGGGCTAAAACCAACAACAGCAACCCTGTCTGTTTCTTGCCGGGCCTGGTGAAGAACACGGATAAGATCATAACCACTAACCTGAACTTCAACAACAGGAAGATTCGTTACTTTTTCCTTAATGGCAATTGCTGTTCCACCTCTGCTAATCAATACCTCTACTCCTTGTTCTTCTAATTCAACTGCCTTGCGGGCTCCTTCCTCTAAATCTCCAATTACCACTGGTATATCTTTATTAATCTCTCGGCAGACTTCAGAAAATAATTCACCTAATTTTTTATACGGAGCAATAAATGCTATAGAATAATACAATTATAATTCTCCTTTTGCGAAGTCTTTTAATTAAATTTCTTTTTGGCATTTATATTTTACCACTTTAAAAACCTTTTAATTCTTTAATAAGCTTTTTCTAATTTCCGATAATATTTTTTAATTACTATATCTCTTTAATCTTTCCGGACTCAATCCATTCTTTTATTATTTCTCTTCTTTTTTCTTCCAGGACAACCTCGAGCATTTTTGATGTTTTTCCTTTAATTCTTTCCTTGTTTAACTGTACCTTCCAAAAATCTGGTAGCCTTTTTTCTGTTTCTATTTTTATCTCTTCCTGCTGTGAAGGATGAAGAGAATTATAAATTTGTTCTATCTTTTTAATCTCTTCCTGCCTCTTTTTATTTTCCTCTTCTTTTAGCTTTATTTTAATATTTTCTATTTTTCTCTCTTCTTCTTTCTGTTGTTCCTCTCTTTTCTCCCTTAAATATTCCTCCGGGAATTGCCAAT